>NZ_JBIQHY010000053.1:0-11919 GCF_044508335.1 Actinomadura sp. | reverse complement strand
GGGGGCGGTGGCGCTGGTCCGGCGCCACCGCCGTGCGGGTTTCAGTGACGGGTGCCGCCGGTTCAGAATCCGATGGCTTCGCGGAGGAGCAGGACGGTTCCGCGTCCGGGGACCGGTTCCGCGTTGAGGACGAGGAGGCGGTTGATGGCGCTGGGCTGGCCGTAGACCTTCATGGCGCGGTCGTTCTCCAGCGGGAGGCAGTGCTCTTCGACGCGGCGCAGCGCGCTGGGCAGGTCGGGCACGACCTTCTGCGCCCCGACGATCCAGATCGCGTGGGCGGCGGCGCCGGCGTAGCCGGGCAGCTGGCTTCCGCTGGCCGAGGCGATCACCAGGGAGCCGGTCTCGGTCACCGCGGCGGCACTGCCCACGATGACGTCGGGGGTGGACAGGAGCCCCCAGATCTCGCGCATCTGGGTGGCCCGGTCCATGCCCAGGCCGCGCGGCTTGACGGCGTCGTAGCGTCCGCCGGCGTTGATGTCGTCGTCGATGCCGGACAGGCGGAGGGTCTCGCTGGCCCCGGTGAACACGCTGGCCCCCTCGGGGATCAGCTGTCCGATCCGGGTGCGCGCGGCGGCGGCGTCGGCGAGGATCTCGACGGCGAAGCCGTGTTCCGACAGTGCGGCGGCCGCACGTTCCAGGCGCTGCGCCGGTGCGGGGTCGGTGAACGGTGATGCCGGAGTCGATGTGGTCATGATGTCTCTGCGCTCCCTGTCGCTGGACGGTGTGGTCGTCTCCGGCACTACGACGACGCAGCCCCCCGCGATGTCAGGCTGCGCGCCGACCTCACATCTGCGCGTGCTGTCTCGTCGAACAGGTGAGGACAGATCCGACTGAGGGGGCCGGCGACACCATGAACACCCGATCCGAGGCCGGGCAGAGCCGGCCCGACTCCGGCGGCGGTGCGCTGATGGGGGAGCGCCGCCACCTGATCAACCTCGCCTACCGGCTCCTGGGCTCCCTTGCGGAGGCCGAGGACGTCGTGCAGGAGACCTACGCCCGCTGGTACGCCATGCCCCGGGAGCAGCGGGGCGCCATCGAGTCCCCGGGCGCCTGGCTGACCAAGGTCGCCGGCCGCATCGCCCTGGACGTGCTCGGCTCGGCACGCGCGCGGCGCGAGCGGTACGTGGGCGAGTGGATCCCCGAGCCGCTGCCCGAGCGCACGGAGTGGATCAGCGGGCGGCGGGGCGACGCGTTCGCCGACCCGGCCGACCGGGTCACCCTGGACGAGTCGGTCAACATGGCCTTCCTGGTCGTCCTCGAATCGATGACCCCGGCCGAGCGCGTGGCGTTCATCCTCCACGACGTCTTCCGCCACCCCTTCGCCGAAGTGGCCGAGATCGTCGGCCGCACCCCGGCGGCGTGCCGCCAGCTGGCCTCCTCGGCCCGCCGCCGCGTCCGCGAATCGCAGGACCCGGCGACGCCGACGGCCCGGCAGGCGGCCATCATCAGGGACTTCAAGCAGGCGTGGGAGGCCAAGGACATCGAGGCCCTGATCGGCCTCCTCGACCCCGACGCCACGGCGGTCGCGGACGGCGGCGGACTCGCCCTCACGTTCCTGGACCCGATCGAGGGCTGCGAGCAGATCGCGCGCGCCTGGGTCGAGATCGCCGGCCACAGGCCCGCCGGCACGGCGATCCTGGAGCGCACGGTCAACGGCCGTCCCGGGCTCGTGGCCCAGCATGGCGGCGCCATCGTGACGGTGTTCGCGTTCGAGGTCTCAGGCGACCGGATCAAGCACATCTGGGCGGTGCGCAACCCCGAGAAGCTCCGGCACTGGACGACGAACTGAGACACGTCCCCGCGTCTCGCCGCCCGCCGCGCCGGCTCCGGGCGGCCGGGGGCCACGATCCTCAGCGGCCCGGCCCACCTGCCGCGGGGCGCCTGAAACAGATGGTCGGCGGGGTGGAGCCAGGGCGCTCCTGGCTCCACCCCGCCGTGATCACCGCGGCGGGCATCCGACCGCGAGGGCCGCCGTCACCGCGAAGGACGGAAGGTCAGGAGATGGTCCAGCGCTGGTTGCTGCCGCCCCAGCAGGAGTAGATCTGGATCGGGGTGCCGTTGCCGGAGCCGGCGGCGTCCAGGCAGAGGCCCGACTGGACGCCGACGATCGATCCGTCGGAGTTCAGGCGCCACTTCTGGTTGTCGCCGCCCCAGCAGCTGTAGATCTGGACCTTGGTGCCGTTCCCGGTGCCGGCGGCGTCAAGGCACTTGTTGCCGTAGACCCGGAGCTCCTGCGAGTCGGTGTAGGTCCACTGCTGGTTGGTGCCGCCGTGGCAGTCCCACAGCTGGAGCTGGACGCCGTCGCTGGTGCTGGCGTTGGGCACGTCCAGGCAGCGGCCCGAGCCGACGCCCTTGATCGTCCCGGCGTCGGAGGTGGGCGGGGGCTCGGAGGTGCCGCCGCCGTTGAGGGCGTTGAGGACGGCGGAGTAGGCCGCCTTCTTGTTGCCGTTGCCGTCGAACAGCAGCGGTGTCTGGTCCGAGCGCCAGGAGTCGGTGTCGCGCACGCCCCAGACGGTGATGCCGAGGCAGCGGGAGACGGCCAGGCAGTCGTTGACCACGTTGGCGTACGTCGTGGGGGAGGCGCCCTGGATGTCCAGTTCGGTGATGGCGACGTCGACGCCGAGGGCGGCGAAGTTCTGCAGCGTGGTGCGGAAGTTGCTGTTGTAGGGGCTGCCGCTGTTGAAGTGGGACTGGAAGCCGACGCAGTCGATGGGCACGCCGCGCTGCTTGAAGTCGCGGACCATGTTGTACACGCCCTGGGTCTTGGCCCAGTTCCAGTTCTCGATGTTGTAGTCGTTGTAGCAGAGCTTGGCGTTCGGGTCGGCGTTGCGCGCGGTGCGGAAGGCGACCTCGATCCAGTCGTTGCCGGTGCGCTGCAGGTTGGAGTCGCGGCGGCCGCCGGAGTTGCCGTCGGCGAACGCCTCGTTCACGACGTCCCACTGGACGATCTTGCCCTTGTAGTGGGCCATGACGCCGTTGATGTGGTCGATCATCGCCTGGCGCAGGCTGCTGCCGCTGAGGCTCTGCATCCAGCCGGGCTGCTGGGAGTGCCAGGCCAGGGTGTGGCCGCGTACCTGCTTGCCGTTCTGGACCGCCCAGTTGTAGATGCGATCGGCGGAGCTGAAGTTGAACTGGCCGCGGTTGGGCTCGGTGGCGTCGATCTTCATCTCGTTCTCGGCGGTCACCATGTTGAACTCGCGGTTCGCGATCGTGGTGTACGTCGAGTCGTTGAGCCGGCCCGAGGCGATGGCGGTGCCGAAGTAGCGGCCGCTCTGCGCGGCCGCGGCGCCCAGCGTGCTCTCCGCGGCGACGGCCGGGGACGGCGCCACCAGGGCGGCGGCCGCCGTGAGCAGTCCGACGGCGCCGGCGAGAAGAGCCCGCTTGCGGGCTCCGGGCCTGGGCATGACGTTGATGGGCACGTCTGATCCTCCATGAGTGAAGCGAAGAAGGGGCACGGGCACAGCCGTGCAGCAGACGCCGCGTTCCCTCACCGGAACGCCCACCACCAAGGCGTCGGGGACTCATTGTGTGAGGCCGTGAACGTTTCGTCAATAGTTTCAAAATATTTCATGGCAGATGCCCGATCACCGGCGTGAACGCGCGGTTTGGCAGGGCGACCTGCATACGAAACGTTTCGACGAGATTGCCCCTTGACGAGCCGCGCGGCCTCGTATTTACTCCGGCGCACCACCACCTCCCCCCAATCGCCGATGGAGAAGAGGTTCTGCCCGGCTCGAAATGTTAGCGGTAACATTCACCCACGAAGGGAAGAAGTCCATGCTGAGGACCGGTGCGGCGGTGATTGCATCGCTCCTGCTGTCGGTGCTCTTGTCCGTGATCAACACACAGGCCGCCCTAGCCGCGACAGTGGACGTGAACAAGTGGTACGTCCTGGTCAACCGCAACAGCGGCAAGGCCCTGGACGTCTACAACCTCGCGACCAACGACGGCGCCCGCATCACCCAGTGGACCAGGAACGACCAGTACCAGCAGCAGTGGCAGTTCGTCGACTCCGGCGGCGGCTACTACCGCCTGAGGTCGCGCCACTCCGGCAAGGTGCTGGACGTCTACAACTACTCCACCGCCAACGGCGCCCCGATCGTCCAGTGGTCCGACCACAACGGCACGAACCAGCAGTGGCGGCTCGCAGACAGCTCGGGAGGCTATGTCAGGTTCATCTCGCGCAACAGCAACAAGGCCCTCGAAGTGCAGGGCGGCTCCACCGCCGACGGCGCGAACATCGTCCAGTACGACGACTGGGGCGGCGCGAACCAGCAGTGGCAGCTCGTCGAGGTCGGCGGCGGCAGCGGCGACCCCGGCCAGTCGTGCGATCTTCCGTCCTCGTACCACTGGACGTCGACGGGCCCGCTGGCGCAGCCCAGGTCAGGGTGGGTCTCGCTCAAGGACTTCACCGTCGCTCCCTACAACGGCCAGCACCTCGTCTACGCGACCACCCACGACACCGGGACGAGATGGGGGTCGATGAACTTCGGCCTGTTCAGCGACTGGTCGCAGATGGGGTCCGTCAGCCAGAACGCGATGTCGAACTCCACCGTGGCTCCCACGCTCTTCTACTTCGCGCCGAAGAACATCTGGGTACTCGCCTACCAGTGGGGCAGCAGCGCCTTCTCCTACCGGACGTCCAACGACCCCGCCAACCCGAACGGCTGGTCGTCCGAGCACGCGCTCTTCACCGGGAGCATCTCGGGCTCCGGAACGGGACCCATCGACCAGACGCTCATCGGCGACGGCTCGAACATGTACCTGTTCTTCGCCGGCGACAACGGCAAGATCTACCGGGCCAGCATGCCGATCGGGAACTTCCCCGGCAACTTCGGCTCGAACTCGACCGTGATCATGAGCGATTCGACCAACAACCTGTTCGAAGCCGTCCAGGTCTACAAGCTCAAGGACCAGAACCGCTACCTCATGATCGTCGAGGCGATCGGCTCCCAGGGACGCTACTTCCGCTCGTTCACGGCCACCAGCCTGAACGGTTCGTGGACGCCGCAGGCCACGAGCGAGGGCAACCCCTTCGCCGGCAAGGCCAACAGCGGCGCCACCTGGACCAACGACATCAGCCACGGCGAACTGATCCGCACCAGCGCCGACCAGACCTTCACCGTCGACCCCTGCAACCTGCAACTGCTCTACCAGGGGCGCAGCCCCAACTCCGGCGGCGACTACGGCCTCCTGCCCTACCGGCCGGGTCTGCTGACACTGCAGCGCTGACGACGTGACACGGGTCCGGCTCGGGGAGGACCCGCCGTCGCGAACTCGGTGCGGCGGCCCGGTGCGGCGGGCCCGGTGAAAGGCCGGGCCCGCCGCCCGGGTCACCGCAGACGATCCACCCCACGGAACGGGCCATGACACTGCGGAGCGAATCTATGAGCAGGAAACGAATCCGCGCGCTGCTGACCACCGCGGCCGCGGCCGCCGCGATGGCCGTCGCACTGACCCCCGCCCCCCAGGCCCAAGCGCTGGACAACGGCGTGGGCCGCACCCCGCCGATGGGGTGGAACACCTGGAACTCCTTCGGCTGCAACATCAGCGAGACACTGATCCACCAGGCGGCCGACGCGATCGTCGCCTCCGGCATGCGCGACCTCGGATACCAGTACGTCGTGGTCGACGACTGCTGGTTCGACCCCAACCGCGACTCGTCCGGCAACCTGCGGGCCAATCCGTCGAGATTCCCGAGCGGCATGAAGGCGCTCGGCGACTACCTGCACAGCAGGGGCCTGAAGTTCGGCCTCTACGAAGTGCCCCTCGACCGTACGTGCGCCCAGTACTTCGGCTCCTATCCGGGCGCCACCGGCAGTCTCGGCCACGAGGCCCAGGACGCCCGGCAGTTCGCCGCCTGGGGCGTCGACTACCTCAAGTACGACTGGTGCTCTCCCACCGGCAGCATCGACGACCAGGTCCGCACCTTCGCGAAAATGCGCGACGCGCTGGCGGCCACCGGGCGGCCGATCCTCTACAGCATCAACCCCAACAGCATCCACGAGAAGACCGGCCCGCAGCGGAACTGGGGCGACGTCGCCAATATCTGGCGGACGACCGAGGACATCACGAACGTCTGGGACTCGGGCCAGACCAACGGCTACCCGATGGGCATCCAGAACATCGTCAACGTCAACGTGCCCCTGTCGGGCTACGCGAAGCCGGGACAGTTCAACGACCCCGACATGATGGTGGTCGGCCGCGGCGGCATGACCGACACCGAGATGCGCAGCCATTTCGCCCTGTGGGCCATCATGGCCGCGCCGCTGATCGCGGGAAACGACGTGCGGAACATGGACTCCGCGACCGCCACGATCCTGAAGAACCAGAACCTGATCGCCATCAACCAGGACTCGCTCGGCCTCCAGGCCGACCAGATCAGCAACGACGGCACCCGCCGCGTCCTGGCCAAACGGCTCAGCAACGGCGACGTCGCGGTCGCGCTGTTCAACCAGGGCGGCGGCACGACGACCGTCAGCACCAGCGCCTCGGCGATCGGCCTGTCCGGCAGCTCCTTCAGCCTCCGCGACGCCTGGACGAACGCCGTCACCTCGACCACCGGCTCCATCTCGGCGAGCGTGCCCTCGCACGGCACCGTCGTCTACCGGGTCAGCGGCGGAACCCCCAACCCCGCGTCCCAGATCCGCGGAGTGGGCTCGGGAAGATGCGTGGACGTCACCGAAGCGTCCCAGGCCAACGGAACGCGCGTCGAAATCTGGGACTGCAACGGCCAGAGCAACCAGCAGTGGACCTCCACGGCCGCCGGCGAACTGCGCGTCTACGGAAGCAAGTGCCTCGACGTGAACAACAACGGCACGGCCAACGGAACCAGCGTGATCATCTGGGACTGCAACGGCCAGAACAACCAGAAGTGGCGCTTCAACTCCGACGGAAGCATCACCGCCGTCGGCGCGAACAAGTGCCTGGACGTCCCCAACAACGCCACGTCCAACGGCACCTACCTCCAAATCTGGACATGCAACGGCGGCGCCAACCAACGTTGGACCCGCCCCTGACCGTCCTCCCCTGATCTGACGCAGCACGCAGGCCAACCGCAACCGCCGCGCGCCGGCCCCTGCCTCAGGCCGGCCGCGGCGGCCACCGGCGCACCCCGGGACGGGCATTCCAGGGAGACGGCGCGGGCATAGGGGGTTGACAGGCAAATGCGTGTATATACACTCATTTTCTGTGAAGCCGGTAGAGAGCGACTGCGTGTGCACCTCGCTGCGGATGGCGACGCGAGCCGTGAACAGGCTGTACGACCGGGCGTTGTCGGGGGTCGGCCTGCGCGTGACCGGCTACAGCATCATGTCGCGGCTGTCGAAGGAAGGCCCGCTGACCATCAGCGAACTGGCCGGACGCTTGGCCATGGAACGCTCGACGTGCTCCCGCGAGGTGGGTCCGCTGGTGGAGGCGGGTCTGGTCGAAGCGATGACGGGGACGGACCGGCGCAGCCGGGTGCTGCGGCTGACGGACCGCGGGGTGCGCAAGCACGCGGAGGCGTATCCGCTGTGGGAAGAGGTGCAGCGGAAGGTCGCGGACGAGTTCGGCGACGCCGAAGTCACCGATCTGCTCGCGCGACTGCGCCGGCTCCGGGAGAGCAGCGAATTCCTGTCCGAGGCATGACTGCCGACGCCCTTGTCTCGGGGCGCCGAGCCGCCGGATGAGCAAGTACTGGAATGACACAGGGAAGAGGTATCGACCATGGCGCGCGAAGCCATCACCAGCGACAAGCTCCCGGCGCCGGTAGGGCCGTTCTCGCTTGCCGTCCACGGCGGCGGACTCCTGTACCTGAGCGGGCAGGTGGCCCAGGACCCCGCCACAGGCGCACTGATCGACGGTGACGTCGCTCAGCAGACCGACCAGATCCTCTCCAACATCTCGACCGTCTTGGAGAGCGCAGGCAAGAGTCTCGGCGACGTTGTCCGAGTCGGGGTCTACCTCACCGACATGGACGATTTCGCGGCCATGAACGGGGCGTACGCCAAGCATTTCGCCGAGCCCTTCCCCGCGCGCACCGCGATCGGCGTCGCCGCCCTGCCACTGGGTGCGGCAGTCGAGATGGACGTGGTGGTGAGCTGAGGCATGGGTTTCGAGTTCACCCTGGTCGACGTCTTCAGCGACCGTCCTTTCGGCGGAAACCGGCTCGCGGTGTTCCCGGACGCCGAGGGCATCTCCGAGACGGAGATGCAGAGCCTGGCGCGGGAGTTCAACTTCCCGGAGACCACGTTCGTCCTGCCGCCCAGCGACCCGTCCAACACCTGCCGGGTCCGGATTTTCACTCCGCTCCAGGAACTGCCTTTCGCCGGTCACCCGACCATCGGCACCGCGGCGGTCTTGGCGAGCCTCGGCAAAGGTGACGCTCAGCGGCAGTTTGTCCTCGAAGAGGGCATCGGTCCTGTGTCCGTTGCCATTGACGGGCGGACGGTACAACTCTGCCTGCGGTCTCCCGAGTATGAGACCGCTGACGAGACGCCCCCGGTGGATGCCATCACCAAGGCTCTCGGACTGCCCCCGGACTCCGTCGCCGAAAGCTTCTACGCAAGCGTAGGGGTGAGGTTCTGTTTCGTGCGCCTGACCGACCGGGACCTGGTGGACCGAGCCGTGCTGGACAGGGCCGCATGGGAAGCCGGCGTCGCCGACGGCTGGTCGCCCCACCTGTACGTCTTCGCCGAGGACGATGGCGACCGTAGTCGGCTGAACGCCCGGATGTTCGCCCCCGCCCTCGGTATCGACGAAGACCCGGCCACCGGATCGGCATGCGCAGCTCTGGTCGCCGCCATCGCCCATCGTTCACCGAACCAAGACGCCACCTGCCATGTGCAGATCGACCAGGGACTCGCCATGGGCCGCCCGAGTTCGCTAGAGGGCACCGCTCGCAAGGAGGAGGGACGACTCGCCGAGGTCACCGTCGGCGGACACGCAACAATCATCGGCAACGGCGTGATGACCCTGCCGGCCATCTAGACAGAGCCCCGGTGCCGGCACGGTGCCGCCCGCGCGCTCCCGTCTTGTGACCGGCAGAGGATCGGGGATTTCATCCGTCATGGCTGTCGCCATTGCACCGCCAGGGCGCGGGCCGGATTCTCGGTGAAGACGGCGGACGCGAGTTCTGGGCCGAGTTCCCGCTCGATCCGCGGACGCAGGCCGCTGAGCAGGAACGGCATGCCGGGGCCGTCGGCGCTGGAGCGGGCGGCCGCGGTGACCGTGTCGGCTCCGAGCAGGATCTGATGAGCGTGGCCGGCGTCCGAGAGGGCGGCGAGGCTGCCCAGCAGGAGCCAGTCGGTGGCGTGGTGCGCCCGCGAGGGGCCGTCGAACACCAGGAACGCGCCTGCCTCGGCGGCCTGCCGGTGGATGCTCGCGTCCGGGAAACGCTGCAGGTGCCCGAGGAGTACGCGGTGCGGGGCGACCCCGTGAGTTCCGCACAGCACATCGAGCACGTCCAGGGCGGCGCTCCCGGCCTCCAGGTGGACGCCGATGGGCGCGCCGGTGGCGTGGTGGGCTTCGGCGGCCGCGGCCAGAACACGGCGTGCGTGGCCGTCGAGGCCGTGATAGGCCCCGGCGACTTTGATCATCCCTGCCTTCACGGGCGGGCTGGTCAGCTCCCTGATGAACAGCTCGGCCAGGCTGTCCCGAACACGCCCCAGCTCGTCCGGCTCATAGTGCCGGGCCTGGTGCATTCCGGTGGCGGAGACGATGTGGACGCCGGACTGCCGAGACAGGGCGGGCAGCTCTCCGGCGCGCGGACCCATTCCCCACGGCGTCCACTGGACCACGGCCCGGCCGCCGAGTGCGGCGAACGCGTCGAGTTCGGAGCGTGCGGCCACCGCGTCGTCCAGTGCTCGTCCCGGCAGGGCGGGCGAGCTGATGAACAGATGGTCGTGGGCGTCGCAGACGCCCAGCTCCTCGGGCCGAATGTCCCCGAGCACGGTCCGGATCGCCGCGGTCATCGTCCGGTCTCCTGCTCGACCTCGGCGAGGGCCGCCGAGGCGACCCTCAAGCCGGCCAGTGCCTTGGGGACGCCGATGTACGGCGCCAGATGCACGAAGACCTCGACGACCTCCTGGCGGGTCATGCCGACCCGCAGTGCCGTCTTGACGTGGCCGGACAACTGCGGGTCCACGCCGCCGACCGCGGTGAGCGCGGCCAGGTTGACGAGCTGCCGGTCGCGCAGCGACAACCCGTCCCGCAGGTAGGTGCCGCCGAACAGGGCGGTGACGATCCAGTCGGCGTATCCGGGGGCGATCTGTTCGAGGCCGGGCAGCACCGCCCGCTGGGCGGCCTCGTCCTGGAGGAGATCCAGCATCCGGTAGCCCTCGTCGCGATCCAGCCGCGCGGGGGTCAGCTGCTCTGCCAGTCCCTGGTGCGTCGCCATGACTGCGCCCTCACATCTCGAACGACTGTGTAACGCCTGGGACGTTACATCATTTTCGGTAACGGATGAAGCGTTACACTTGCCTCATGGTCAGAGAGGACAAGCTCGCCTTCCGGTTCGACTGCGGCGCCGCCTGGTTGAACCTCCTCGCCACCAGGGGCCGCGCGTTCAGCCCGAACCCGGTCGAGCGCCTGGCCACACCCGCCCGCCTCGCCGATTGGCTGGAGCGGTGCGAGCTGTCTCCGGCGCGCCGGCCTGACCAGCACGACCTGGACCGGGCGCGCGAGCTGCGCGAGACGCTGCGCGCCCTGGCGCTCGCCACCGTCGCCGAACGGCCCCCGCCCGCGGACGCCGTGGCCGACCTGGCCGACTTCCTCGCCGAATACGACGATCCGGTGAAACTCGCCGTGGCCGGCCGGCTGCGACGCGAGCCCCCGGCGACGACCGCGCACGCCCTCGCCCGGATCGCCCGCCAGGCCGTCGATCAGATGACCGGTTCAGACCGCCTGGCTCTCAAGATCTGCCCGGAGGACGACTGCAGGGGCGTGTTCATCGACCCGCCGGGGCGGCGGCGCTGGTGCCCATCCCCGGCATGCGCGAGCCGGGGCCGAGTCCGCGCACTGCGAGCCCGCCGCAGTGCTGCCGCGTCCGAGACGACTGAAGACTCCAAGTCCGCGCCGGAGCAGTGACGAGAAGCCCATCCCGCACACCGAGACCACCCCATATGCGGCGGTACTCGCTAACCCGCGCTTCGTGGGTTCCAGGCCACTCGGCATGAGTCGCCGCGCGTCAGGCGGCGCGGGTCGGTGAAGGTCTTCGCCCAGTTCGAATCAGCGGTGGGGCCAGACGAAGAGGGCGACCGACGCCACCAGCAGGCCGGCCATTACAGAGCGGTAGACGAGCCAGGTCCGGGGCGTGCGGAGGGTGTGCTGAAGTGCGGCGCCGAAGGCCAGCCACGGCAGGCAGCAGGGCAGAGCGGTGAGCATGAACAGAACTGTGAGGGTGAGGGATCGGCTCAGGATTCCGCCGTGTTGGTCGAGGAAGGCGGCGTTCGCCGCGACGCTGATCAGCCAGCCTTTGGGATTGGCCCACTGGAAGGCGGCCATGCCGAGGAAGCCGGACCAAGCAGGGGCGCTCGCGTCCCCTTCCGAAAACGTTGCGGTCGCGATGTTCCAGGCCATCCAGCAAAGCAGCAGCGCGCCACCCCACTTGAGGGTTTCCAGGAGCCACGGGCGGTCGAGGAGGAGGCCGCCGATTCCCAGGGTGACGGCCAGCAGCAGGGCGCTCATCCCGACCACCTGCCCGAGCAGGCTCGGCACACCATGCCGTATACCGCCCCTGGCGCCGGCGGCGGCCAGCAGCACGTTGCTGGGACCGGGAGTTCCCGCGGCCACCGCGGCGAATGTCATGAACGCGATCGTCTGGGTCGTTGAGAGGGAGACCCCCATGACTTCTCCTTAGACTCCACATATGGCGCCCAGCGTGGCCGGACCGCCTCCCAGCGGTCTTGAAGGTTCGTGTGATGCCGGCGAGTGGGTGGA
>NZ_JBIQHY010000187.1:0-8373 GCF_044508335.1 Actinomadura sp. | reverse complement strand
GACCTCTGGGTTATGAGCCCAGCGAGCTACCGAACTGCTCCACCCCGCGGTGATGGGTCAACTGTATGGGGTGGGGGGTGGTTAGGCAAACGGGTTCGGTTTGGGGGCTTGGAGGGCGGCGGTGCGGGCGGATACTGGCGGCAGTGTTGTGTACGGCGCCTGTGTGGCGGGAGGCCGCTGGTGGCGGATGTCTATGATCCTTTCGATCTGGGGTTCCAGGCCGATCCTTATCCGGCGTATCGGCGTCTCCGTGACGAGGAGCCTGTTCACCGCCATGAGGATCCGCCGTTTTGGGCGCTTTCTCGGTTCGCGGATGTCTGGGCGGCGACGCGGGATCCGGGCACGTTCTCGTCGGCGCGGGGTTTGACGTTCTATCCGGATGAGATCGGCACGCTGGGCCTGGCTCCGACGATCGTGATGTTGGATCCGCCGCGCCATACCGCTTTGCGGCGGCTGATCAGCCACGGTTTCACTCCTCGCCGTGTCGCGGCGATGGAGGGCCTGCTCCGCGGGTTCGTCCGGTCGCGGATCGCCGTGATGGAGCGGAAGGCGGCGGACGGCGGGATCCCTGACCTGCACCGGGATTTCTCGTCTCCGCTGCCGACGTACGCGCTGGCGCATCTGCTGGGCGTGCCGGAGGCGGATCGGGCGCGGTTCGACCCGTGGGTGTCGGCGCTGACGACCCTCCAGGACGAGGGTTTCGGCTTGCGGTCGCTGAAGAGCGAGGCGGTCGGGGCCGTGGCGGAGATGTTCGCGTACTTCACCGATGTGATCGCGGCGCGCCGCGCCGACCCGTCCGATGACCTGATCAGCGCGCTGGTGGCGGCAGAGCTGGACGGGGAGCGCCTCTCCGACTGGGACGTGCTCGGGTTCTGCTTCGTGATGGTCGCGGGCGGCAACGACACGACCGGCAACCTGATTTCGCACGGGGTGGCGCTGCTGGACGGCGACCATGCGCAGCGCGAGCGGCTCGTCGCGGACCCGTCTCTGATCCCGAACGCGCTGATGGAGTTCCTGCGCCTCGAAGGTTCGGTGCAGGCGCTGGCCAGGACGACGACCCGTCCGGTCATGCTGCACGGGACGGAGATCCCCGAGGGGGAGAAGGTGATGATGCTGTTCGGGTCGGCGAACCGGGACGAGCGCGAGTTCGGCCCGTCCGCCGACGAGCTGGACGTCACCCGGGAGATTCCGCGCCATCTGGGCTTCTCCAGCGGCGTCCATTTCTGCATCGGCTCGCATCTGGCGAAGCTCCAGGCCCGGGTGGCGCTGGAGGAGCTTCTCCAGGCCCACCCGGATGTCGGTGTGGACCTGGAGAGGTCCGAACGGATCTCGTCCCCGTTCACCCGCGGCTGGGTGTCGCTCCCGGCGACGGGCATCGGCGGGGCTTAGCCCATGTGGGGGTACCGGTAGTCGGTCGGCGGGACGAACGTCTCCTTGATGGAGCGCGGCGACGTCCAGCGCAGCAGGTTGAACACGGAGCCGGCCTTGTCGTTGGTGCCGGACGCCCGCGCGCCGCCGAACGGCTGCTGGCCCACCACGGCGCCGGTCGGCTTGTCGTTGATGTAGAAGTTGCCGGCCGCGTAGCGGAGCACTTCGGCGGTGTGGGCGGCGGCGGCCCGGTCGGTCGCGATGACGGCGCCGGTGAGCGCGTAGTCCGCGACGGACTCCATCTGGGCGAGCATCTCGTCGTACCGGTCGTCGTCGTAGACGTGGACGCCGAGGATCGGCCCGAAGTACTCGGTCCGGAAGATCTCGTTCTCGGGGTCGCCGGAGACGAGGACGGTGGGCCGGACGAAGTACCCGACGGAGTCGTCGTACGTCCCGCCCGCCACGATCTCGACGCCGGGGTCGGCCTGGGCCCGGTCGATCGCCGCCTTGCTCTTGGCGAACGCGCGCTCGTCGATGACCGCGCCCATGAAGTTGGACAGGTCCGCGACGTCTCCCATGGTGAGCCCGTCGACTTCGGCGGCCAGTTCCTCTTTGAACCCGCCGTCCCAGATCGACCGCGGGATGTAGGCCCGGGAGGCCGCCGAGCACTTCTGCCCCTGGTATTCGAACGCGCCCCGGACGAGCGCGGTCTTGAGCACGGCCCGGTCGGCGGACGGGTGGGCGACGACGAAGTCCTTGCCGCCGGTCTCCCCCACGATCCGCGGGTAGCCGCGGAACTTCTCGATGTTGTTCCCGACGGTCTTCCACAGGTGCCGGAACGTCGCGGTCGATCCGGTGAAGTGGATGCCGGCCAGTTCGGGGTGCTGGAGCGCGACGTCGGAGACGGCGAGCCCGTCGCCCGTCACCAGGTTGATGACTCCGGCCGGCAGGCCGGCCTCTTCGAGCAGCCGCATCAGCAGGACGGCGGAGTACGTCTGCGTCGGGGACGGCTTCCACACGACGACGTTGCCCATCAGAGCGGGCGCGGTCGGCAGGTTCCCGGCGATCGCGGTGAAGTTGAACGGGGTGATCGCGTAGACGAACCCTTCCAGCGGCCGGTGGTCGGAGCGGTTCCACACGCCGGGGCCGCTGATCGGCTGCTCGGCGAGGATCCGCCGGGCGAAGTGCACGTTGAAGCGCCAGAAGTCGACCAGTTCGCACGGGCTGTCGATCTCCGCCTGCTGGACGGTCTTGGACTGCCCGAGCATGGTGGCGGCCAGCAGCGTCTCCCGCCACGGCCCGGCGAGCAGGTCGGCGGCCCGCAGGAAGATCGCGGCGCGGTCGTCGAAGGACATCGCCCGCCAGGCCGGCGCGGCCTTCAGCGCGGCGTCGACGGCGTCCCGCGCGTCGTCCCGGGTGGCGGTGCCGAAGGTCCCGAGCACCGACGCGTGCCGGTGCGGCTGCACGACGGCGACCTTGGCGCCGGCGCCGAGCCGCCGCTCGCCCCCGATCGTCATGGGCAGGTCGATCGGCGCCTCCGCGGTCAGCTCGGCGAGCTTCGCCTCCAGCCGGGCCCGCTCGGCGCTGCCCGGCGCATACCCGCGCACCGGCTCGTTCACCGGCGTCGGGACGTTGGTCACGGCGTCCATGGAAATGGCCCCTCCTTAGCGGGAGACGAACGAACGGAGAAAGAAGGCGAGGTTGGCGGGGCGTTCGGCCAGGCGCCGCATGAAGTAGCCGTACCAGTCGGCCCCGTACGGGACGTAGACGCGCACCCGGTGGGCCTCGGCGAGCCGCCGCTGCTCGGCGCCCCGGATCCCGTAGAGCATCTGGAACTCGTAGGACGAGGGCGGCCGCCCGGCGGCGAGCGCGAGCGCGATCTGGATGATCCGCGGGTCGTGGGTGGCGACCATCGGGTAGCCGTCGCCCTCCATCAGCAGCCGCAGCCCCCGCACGTAGGCGCGGTCGACCTCGCGGCGGCTCTGGTAGGCGACCGAGGCGGGTTCGGCGTAGGCGCCCTTCACCAGCCGGACGCGCGACCCCTCCCCCGCGAGGTCGCGCAGGTCCCCCGTGCTGCGCCGCAGCATCGCCTGGATCGCGACGCCCGCCCAGGGGAAGTCGCTGCGCAGCTTGCCGAGGGTCTCCAGCGTGGAGTCGACGGTGGTGTGGTCCTCCATGTCGAGCGTGACGGTCATGCCGGCCCGCCCCGCGGCGGCGCAGATGTCCCGCGCGTGGTCGAGCGCGAGTTCGCCCGGGAGGGCCTGGCCGAGCGCGGACAGCTTCACCGAGGCGTCGGCGCCGCCCGCGAGCCCGTGCTCCTCGAGCACCGCGAACATGCGCAGGTAGGCGTCCCGGGCCGCCTCCGCCTGCGCGGGCTCCCGGGTGTCCTCGCCCAGATGGTCGAGCGTGACGCTGAGCCCGGCGCCGCCGAGTTCCCGGACCGTCCCGAGCGCCGCCTCAAGATCGTCCCCGGCGACGAACCGGTCGACGACGCCCCTGGTGAGGGGCATGGACGTGACGAGGCCGCGCATCCGGTCGCTGCGCGCGGCGGCGAGGAGAAGAGGACCGAGCATGGGAGCCTCCAGCCTTCGAGGAACACCTCGAACGGTAGAAGCGGCGCCGCCATCCCCCTACAGCCAAATGCCACTTTCATCCCGGCTACACTTCATACAGACGTATGAAGGGAGGCGTATGGCCCCCGATCTCCAGGACATCGTCGAGCAGGCGGCCGACCTCCTGCGCGCTCCCGCCACGCTGGAGGACCGCGACTTCCACCTCGTCGCCTACGCCGCCCACGGTGACACGATCGACCCCGTCCGGATGGACTCGATCCTGCACCGCCGCGCGTCCGAGGCCGTCCGCGCCCGCTTCGAACGCCACGGCATCGCCCGCGCCACGGGCCCGGTCCGCATCCCGGCCGACACGTCCCTCGGCCAGCTCGGCCGCCTCTGCCTGCCCGTCCGCTGGAACAACGTGACCTACGGCTACCTGTGGCTTCTCGACGACCAGGAAAGGATCACGAGCGCCCAGGCGGCCAAGGCGATGCCGCTCTGCGAACGGGCCGCCCTCCTCATGGCCCGCCAGGCCAGGGAACGCGACGACCTCGCGTGGAAGGTCGCCGACCTGCTCTCCACCGACCCCGAGACCCGCGCGCAGGCGGCGGACGACCTGTCCGGAGCGGCGGCTCCGGACACCCCGCTCACCGTCGCGGTCCTGCGGACGCCGTCCCCCGAGCCGCTCAATCCGTGGCAGCTCCACCACTCCGTCCTGACGACCGTCTGGCAGCGCGACCACGTCCTGGTGATCCCGGCTTCGACGCCCACCGCGCCCACCCTCGACAGGGCCCGCCGGCTCCTGGAGGAGCGCAACGGTCCAGTCCGGGCAGGGGTGTACTCCCCGTGCGCGACGTTGGAGGACGTCCACGAAGGCTGGCTCCGCGCCCGCATCGCGGCGCGTACCGCCGCCCCCGGCGAGACCCGCGACTGGGCGGACTTGGGCGCGCTCCGCCTCCTCCGCACAGCAGGCGACGAAGCCCTCGCCCAAACGACCCAGACCCCGGGCACCACCCGCCTGCTACAACACCCGGACCTGGCCGAAACGGCCCGCACCTACCTGGACCTGGCGGGCAGCGTCCAGCAAACGGCGAAGGCCCTGAACATCCACCGCCAGACCCTCTACCACCGCCTGCGCCGGATAGAAGACCTGACGGCCCTCTCCCTGACCAGCGGCCAGGACCGCCTGACCCTCCACCTGGCCCTGACCCTCGCCCCCCATCTGAGGCAGGACGGCTCCTAGCCTTCGGCCAGGGAGGCGTGGCGGTCGCGTAGCTCGCGCTTGAGGATCTTGCCGCTGGGGTTCTTCGGCAGCGAGTCGGCGAGCACCACGTACTTGGGGCGCTTGTACGACGCGAGGCGCCCGCGGGCGTGCGCGTCGACGTCGTCGACCGTCAGGGCGGCGCCGGGCTTGGGGACGACCACCGCGGTGACGGCCTCGATCCAGTGCGGGTGGCTGATGCCGAAGACGGCGACCTCGGCGACTCCGTCCAGCTCGTAGAGGGCCTCCTCGACCTCCCGGCTGGCGACGTTCTCCCCGCCGGTCTTGATCATGTCCTTCTTGCGGTCGACGACGGACAGGTAGCCGTCCTCGGTCATGATCCCGAGATCGCCGGAGTGGAACCAGCCGCCGCGGAACGCCTCGGCGGTCTTCTCCTCGTCCCGGTAGTAGCCGAGCGCCGCGTGCGGGCTGCGGTGGACGATCTCGCCGATCTCGCCCGGCGCCACGGGGTTCCCGTCGTCGTCCACGAGGATCGTCTCGACGTTGATGGACGCGCGGCCCGCGCTGCCGGCCCGCTCCAGCTGCTCGTGGGGGCGCAGGATGGTGGCGAGCGGCGCCATCTCCGTCTGCCCGTAGAAGTTCCACAGCCGCACGTCCGGCAGCCGCCGCAGCAGCTCCCGCAGGACCTCCACCGGCATGGGCGAGGCCCCGTAGTAGCCCTTGCGCAGGCTGGAGAGGTCCCGGGTCTCGAAGTCGGGGTGCCGCAGCAGCGAGATCCACACCGTGGGCGGGCAGAAGAGCTTGGTGACCTTCTCCCGCTCGATCGTCTCCAGCAGGGCGGCCGGCTCGGGCGACGGCAGGATGATGCTGGTCGCGCCGAGGTAGACGTCGACGGAGAAGAAGCAGTCGAGCTGCGCGCAGTGGTACATCGGCAGCGTGTGCACCTCGACGTCGTCGGCGCTCATCTCCCCGTCGATCACGCAGCTCACGTACTGGCTGATCAGCGACCGGCTGGACAGCATCACGCCCTTGGGCCGCGACTCGGTGCCGGAGGTGTACATGAGCCGGAGCGGATCGTCGTCGGCGACCAGCACGTCCGGCGCCGAGTCGGGCCCTTCACGCCACCAGGAGTCGACGTCCTCCCATCCGTCGGCGGCCGCGGCCTCCGACAGCGGGATCCACCCCCGCACGCCGCCCTCGACACCGGCGGTGGCGAGGGCCTTCTCCGCCGTGGGGGCCAGCGCGTCCTCCGCGATGATCCCGGACGCCCCGGAGTGCCCGACGATGTAGGCGACCTCATCGGCGGTGAGCATGAAGTTGACGGGCACGAGCACCACGCCGAGCTTCGCCGTCGCGAACGCGATCACCGCGTACTGCCAGCAGTTGTGGCTGAGCAGCGCGATGCGGTCGCCCTTGCCCACTCCGCGCGCGGCCAGCGCGTGCGCCGCCCGGTTGACCGCGGCGTCGAACTCCGCGTACGTGACCCGCAGATCCCCGCTGACGACGGCGAGCTTGTCCGGATACCGCCGCGCCGTCCGATGCAGCAGATCCCCCACCGAGTGCTGACGAGCACGAGCCACCGAGTCGGACAAGACCGCCACCTCCCCAACAAAAGCCCAGGTCAGCGGCATGCAACCACACCTGCCGCGCCTCCGCCACCCCCAAAAAGGGGTATCGGCGGGCCCGAAAGCAAGCTCACCCTTCGGGGTAGAAGAGGAACAGGGTGCACCCCTCCTCCGTCTGCGGGACGTGGCTGGATCCCGCCGGCGCATGGATGAACGACCCGGCCGGGTAGTCGCGCTCGCCGTCGTTGAACACCCCGGACACCACGAAGACCTCCTCGGGGCCGGGTTCGTGCACGTCGACGCCCTCCCAGCAGCTGTTCGGGTCCATCTCCAGCACGTGCGCGGACGCGCCGCCGTCCCCTTTCCACAGCGACCGCACCCGTATCCCGGGGAAGATCTCGCGAACCGGCGCGTCCTGCACAGCGGACCACACATAGCCGGGCACCTGAGGCTCTGTCGAACTCATGGATCCACCTTGACGAAGCGCAGCACGACCTGCCGAGTGTCAGAAAAGACATTGAGCGGTACTTTTCTGCCATGCACCGAGTCGTCGCCCTGGTCCGCCCGCGGCAGTCGACGTTCGAACTGGGCTGCGCGGCCGAGGTTTTCGGGACGCCGCGTCCCGGCCTCCCCGACCGCTACACGTTCACCGTGTGCGCGGAGCAGCCAGGCCCGATCACCACGCTCGCCGGCTACTCCATGCACGTGCCCGACGGCTTGGAGGCATTGGACGAAGCGGACACGGTGCTGATCCCGGGCTGGCTTCCCCCGGCCGAGCCCCCGTCCCCCACCTTGGCCGACGCTCTCCGGCGTGCCCACGAACGAGGGGCACGGTTGGTCTCCATCTGCACAGGCGCCTTCGGGCTGGCGCACACCGGCCTGCTGGACGGAAGGCGAGCGACCACGCACTGGGCGCGCACAGCCGAACTGGCCGAGCGCTTCCCCGCCGTCAAGGTCGACCCGGACGTCCTCTATGTGGACGACGGCGACATAGCGACGAGCGCGGGCGCAGGCGCGGGCATCGACCTGTGCCTGCACCTGGTACGCACCGACCAGGGCGCGAGCTACGCCGCACACCTGGCCCGGAGCATGGTCATGCCCCCACACCGCGAGGGCGGCCAGCTGCAGTACGCGGCACCCCCGCACCCGACCCAGATGGACGGCTCCCTAGCCCCGCTACTCGAGTGGGCGACCACCCACCTGGCAGCCCCCTTGACGGTGGAAACGCTGGCGGCCCGAGCAGGAGTCTCCCCCCGAACACTGGCCCGCCGTTTCACAGACCAACTAGGCGTCCCCCCAGGCCAGTGGCTACTGACGCAACGAATAACGGCAGCCCGCCAGCTACTGGAAACGACGGACCTCCCGTTGGAGGCCATAGCCCACCGAGTGGGCCTGTCCTCGGCCACGAACCTGCGCAGACGGTTCCAAAAGGCCCTAGGAACAACCCCAGGCGCCTACAGAAGAGCGTTCAATCCCCACCCCCTCTAGGGGTCAAAGCACCTGCAACCGGCCGACCACCCAGATCATGGGCAGGAGTCAAAGCGGCAGAGGGACAGAGACCCGAAGCCCGCGGAAGGCCAGGCCGGAAGCCCGCGGAAGGCCAAGACCGAAACCACGGGGGGCGAGGGGCGAAGCCCCAACGGGGGACAGGGGCGGAGCCCCGGGG
>NZ_JBIQHY010000052.1:23586-42864 GCF_044508335.1 Actinomadura sp. | reverse complement strand
GACAGTCAGCGGGCGGTCCGGGCGAACTGGAGCGGCAGCAGCCGGAACGGGGCGCCGGGGGCCGCCGTCCGCATCGCGGGCTGCGTGCCGCAGAGGGCCTCCACGACGTGCGCGGCGAGCGCGCTGTCGATCGGGACGGGCGTGCCGTTGGCGTCGGGCTGCCGGTAATTCGTCAGGTTCAGCGCGACCGAGACCTGGCGCGCGCCGCCGGCGGACGTCAGCGACTGGGTGCCGGCCCCGAAGACGGCGCCGTCGTGGCCCCAGAACGTCCCGCACGGCAGGTCGAGCGAGTAGAGGCCGAGGCCGTAGTTCATCAGGACGTCGCCGTCGGCGTCCTTCACGGGGACCGTGCGCTTCATCTGCGACAGCGCGTCCTCGCCGACGATGCGGCCGGTGAGGAGCCCGCGGTAGAAGCGGTTGAGGTCGTCCATGGTGGAGACCAGGGCGCCCGCCGTCCAGGCCCAGCTCATGTCGAAGACGCTGTAATCGCGGGGCGGTTTCACATGCTGGTACAGCGATTCGTACATCCGTGGGTGCGGCCCGACCACCCAGGGCGAGTCCGGGAAGTACGTGTGCCTGAGCCCGGCCTTCCGGATGACGTGCCGCGTGATGTACTGCTCCGCGCTGGTTCCCGTCACCTTCTCCAGGAGCCGCCCGGCGATGACGTAGTCGGTGTTGGAGTGCGACCAGCGCTCCCCCGGCATCCCGGTGCGGGGCGCGCTCAGCCCCCACTGGATGAGCCGCTCCGGCGGGACGCCGCGGAAGCGGAACTCGTCCAGGCTCTTCGGCGACAGCTCCTTCAGCGACGGGAACGCCGTGATGACGTAGTCACCGATCCCGCTGGTGTGGTTGAGCAGCATGCGCACCGTGATCTGCTGCCCCAGCCGCCCGGGGATGAGGCCGGGAAGGTACTGGGAGACCGATGCGTCGAGGCTGATCTGCCCCTTCTCCACCTGCTGGAGGATCGCGGCGGCGACGAACGACTCGGTGATGCCGCCGACGCGCTGCCGCATGCCGGGCGTGACCGGGCGTCCCGTCCGCACGTCGGCGGCGCCGGACGCCCCGTCCCACGCGGTGCGCCCGTCGCGGGCCTCGGAGAACAGCCCGTACATGCCCGCGTCGCGGGTGGCGTCCAGGGTGGCGCGGAGCTTGACCGGGTCGAACGGCATGGTCGGCGGGCGGCGCACCGCCGCCGCGGCGGGCGGGGCGACCGGTTCCGCGGCCGCCGCCGGGAGCCGGGCCGACGCGATCGCGACCGCCGCCGCGGCGCCCGCGGCCGCCGCGAAACGCACTGACCGCCTCGCCACCATCGCCAACTCTCCACGCACGGAACGTCCTGAGGAAAAGTGTCCTCGGCGATCAACCGCTCTGTCATCCCGATACGTGAGAATCCAACGGCCGGGTTCAACCGCGGAACCGGGCCGCGCGGCGCCGGGCGGGGGTCAGCTGAGCAGGTCGGCGAGGGTCTCGCGGCGGGACGGGTGGCGCAGCTTGTGCATGCCCTTCGACTCGATCTGCCGGATGCGCTCGCGCGTCACCCCGTAGACCTTGCCGACCTCTTCGAGGGTCTTCGGCTCGCCGCCGGCCAGCCCGAACCGCATCGAGATGACCCCGGCCTCCCGCTCGGTGAGCGTCTCCAGGACGGCGTCGAGCTTGCCGCGCAGCATCGAGGACGCGACGACGTCCGCGGGGTCGCCGCCCTCCGGGTCCTCGATGACGTCGCCGAGCTCGCCGTCGCCGTCCTCGCCGAGCGGAGTGTGCAGCGACAGCGGCTCGCGGGCCTGGCGCCGCAGCCACTCGACCTTCTCGACCGTGACGTCCAGTTCGGCGGCCAGCTCCTGCGAGGTGGGCTCGCGGCCGAGGTCCTGCATCATCCGCCGCCGGACGCGCGTCATCCGGTTGAGCACCTCGACGACGTGCACGGGGATGCGGATGGTGCGGCTCTGGTCGGCGAGCGCGCGGCTGATCGCCTGCTTGATCCACCAGACGGCGTAGGTGGAGAACTTCAGGCCCCGGCGGTACTCGAACTTCTCCACGGCCCGGATCAGCCCGAGGTTCCCCTCCTGGACGAGGTCGTTCAGCGGCAGGCCGTGGCCCATGTAGCGCTTGGCGAGCGACACGACGAGGCGCAGGTTGGCCTCGACCATGTGCTGTTTGGCGCGCGCGCCGTCGGCGGCGATCCACTCCAGGTCCTCCTTGTCCTGGAGGCTGAGGTCGTCGCCGAGCGTTTCGAGTCGCTCGCGGGCGAACAGGCCGGCCTCGATGCGCTTGGCCAGGTCGACCTCCTGCTCGGCGGTGAGCAGCGCGGTGCGCCCGATGCGGGACAGGTAGTCCTTCATCGGGTCGACGAGGTTCACGGTCGCGCGGGGGGACGCGCTCGGGGCGTGGCTGGCGTTCAGGGCGGTGTCCTTTGCTCGTCCGGCCGGGAGGGAAAGGGTCACGCGATCTCGGTACCCGCCCGCCTTGCGACATAAACTTAGGATCGATAAAGTTTTATGTCAAGCACAAACTTAGGTCGAAGTATGTAAGGATGGCCGGCATGGGACTGCGGGAGATGAAGAAGCGGCAGACGAGGCAGAACATCTCCGACCAGGCGACGCGCCTCTTCCTGCGGCACGGCTTCGACCGGGTGACGATCGCCGACGTCGCGGCGGCGGCCCAGGTCGCGAAGATGACGGTGACGAACTACTTCCCGCGCAAGGAGGACCTCGCCCTCGACCTGCACGAGGAGTTCACCGGCCTGCTGGCGCGCACGGTCGCCGAGCGGGCGCCGGGCGAGTCGGCGCTCGCCGCGCTGCGCCGCGCCTTCCTGGACGCCGCCGCCCGGCACGACCCGGTCATCGGCTTCTCCGGCCCCGACTTCGCCCGCATGATCACCGAGAGCCCCGCGCTGGTCGCCCGGCTGCGCGAGCTGCACGAGGAGCGCGAGAACGCCCTGGCCGCCGTCCTCGCCGCGGAGACCGCCGCCCACCCGGACGACCCGCTCCCCCGCCTGGCCGCCGCGCAGCTGGCCGCCGTCCACCGCGTCCTGTTCCAGGAGGCCCTGCGCCGGACGCTCGACAACGAGCCGGACGAAGAGATCGCCGCGGCCCTGGCCAAGTCGGCGCGGATGGCCTTCGACATGCTGTCCCCGGCCCTGTCCGGCTACGCCGTCCGCCCCGCTTCCCAATAGCGGGCTTCCCAATAGCGGGCTTCCCGATGGCGGGAC
Organism: Actinomadura sp.; assembly: GCF_044508335.1. Taxonomy (NCBI): domain Bacteria; kingdom Bacillati; phylum Actinomycetota; class Actinomycetes; order Streptosporangiales; family Thermomonosporaceae; genus Actinomadura; species Actinomadura sp. The sequence goes on along the minus strand of NZ_JBIQHY010000052.1, from coordinate 39,656 downwards.
GCGGCACGCGAACTGCCGTGCCCCGCACCCGCGCGCGGCGGTCGCGGGTGCGGGGGCGCGCGCTCATGCTCAGGCGGGCTGGATCACGAGCAGCAGGTCGCCCGCCTGGACGGGGGTGGCTTCGGGGACGGCCAGGCGGACCACCCTGCCGGCCACCGGGGCGGTGATGGCGGCCTCCATCTTCATGGCCTCGATCGTGGCGACCACGTCGCCGGCGGCGACCTCGTCGCCCTTGGCGGCGCGCAGGGTGACCGAGCCGTCGAACGGGGCGGCGACGTGGCCGGGGTCGGACGGGTCGGCGCGCTCGACCGGCGGCGCGTCCGACACGACGGACTTGTCGCGGACGGAGAGCGTGCGCAGCTGGCCGTTCACCGTGCAGATGACCTGCCGGACGCCCGCCTCGTCGACGTCGCCGACGGCCTCCAGCCCGGCGAGCACGCGGACGCCGGGTTCGAGGTCGAACGCGACCTCGTGCCCGGTCCGCAGGCCGTAGAGGAACGGGCCCGTGGGGAGGACGGAGACGTCGCCGTAGGCGGCGCGGGTCTCGCGGTAGTCCTTCGCCGGGCCGGGGAACAGGAGCCGGTCGAGGGTGTCCCTCACCTCCGGTCCGGCCAGGGCCTTCTCCTCGGCGCCGTCCAGTTCGGCCCTGGCGGGCGTGTGGTGGCGGCCCGCGAGGGCCTTGGTGCGGAAGGGCTCGGGCCAGCCGCCCGGCGGGTCGCCCAGCTCGCCGTTGAGGAACCCGATCACGCTGTCGGGGATGTCGTAGCGGTCCGGGTTCTGGGCGAAGTCGCCGGGGTCGGCGCCGGCGGCGACGAGGTGCAGTGCCAGGTCGCCGACGACCTTGCTGGACGGGGTGACCTTCACGAGCCGCCCGAGAATGGCGTCGGCCGCCGCGTAGCAGCGCTCGATCTCCTCGAAGCGGTCGCCGAGGCCGAGCGCGACCGCCTGCTGCCGCAGGTTGGACAGCTGGCCGCCGGGGATCTCGTGCTCGTACACCCGCCCGGTCGGAGACGGGAGCCCCATCTCGAACGGCGCGTACAGCTTGCGGACGGCCTCCCAGTACGGCTCCATCGCGGTGAGCGCGCCGAGGTCGAGCCCGGTGGCGCGGTCGGTGAAGTCCGTCGCCGCCACGATCGCCTGGAGAGGCGGCTGGCTCGTGGTGCCCGAGAGGGGCGCGGCCGCCCCGTCCACTGCGTCGACACCGGCTTCGATGGCGGCGATGTAGGTGCCGATCTGGCCGCCGGCCGTGTCGTGGGTGTGGAGGTGGACGGGCAGGTCGAAACGCTCGCGCAGGGCCTTGACCAGTGTGCGCGCGGCGGGCGCGCGGAGCAGGCCGGCCATGTCCTTGATGCACAGGACGTGGACGCCCGCCTCGACCAGTTCCTCGGCGACCCGCAGGTAGTAGTCGAGCGTGTAGATGTTCTCGTCCGGGGACGACAGGTCGCCGGTGTAGCAGAGCGTCCCTTCGACCAGGGCGTGGGTCTGGAGGACGGCGTCGATGGCCGGACGCATGCGCTCCACGTCGTTCAGCGCGTCGAACACGCGGAAGATGTCGACGCCCGTACTGGCGGCCTCCTTCACAAAGGCGCGCGCGACGGAATCGGGGTAAGGCGTGTAGCCGACGGTGTTGCGCCCGCGCAGAAGCATCTGCATGCACAGGTTCGGGGCGGCTTCACGGATCGCGGCGAGCCTGTCCCACGGCGATTCGCCCAGGAAGCGGAGCGCGACGTCGTAGGTCGCCCCGCCCCAAGCCTCGATGGAGAGAAGCTGCGGCGTCATGCGGGCGAGGTAGGGCGCGGCGGTGAGAAGGTCGTAGGTGCGTACGCGCGTCGCCAGGAGCGACTGGTGCGCGTCCCGGAAGGTCGTGTCGGTGACGGCCAGGGCGTCCTGGTTCCGGAGCTGCTCGGCGAACGCCCGCGGCCCGAGGGCCAGCAGCCGGTCGCGCGACCCGTCGGGGAGGGGGCCGTCCAGGCCGAGCGGCGGCAGCTTCGTCGCCGGGTCCAGGTCGGTCGGCGCGTCGCCGTGCGGCTTGTTGACGGTCACGTCCGCCAGGTACCGGACGAGCCGGGTCGCGCGGTCGCCGCTCGACCGGGCCGTCAGCAGCTCGGGGTGGTCGGCGATGTAGGACGTCGTGACGCCGCCCGCGCGGAAGTCCGGCTCGTCCAGCAGCGCCTGCAGGAACGGGATGTTGGACGCGACCCCGCGGATGCGGAACTCGGCGACGGCCCGGCGCGCCCGGCGCACCGCCTCCTCGAACGTGCGGCCCCGGCAGGTCAGCTTCACCAGCAGCGAGTCGAAGTGCGGGGACACGATCGCGCCGCCGTAGGCGGTGCCGGTGTCGAGCCGCACCCCGGCGCCGCCCGGGGACCGGTACGCGGAGATCTTCCCGGTGTCGGGGCGGAACCCGTTCGCCGGGTCCTCGGTGGTGATGCGGCACTGCACGGCGAAGCCGCTGACGGTGACGTTCTCCTGGGCGATGCCGAGGTCGGCGAGGGTCTCGCCGCCCGCGATGCGCAGCTGGCTCTGCACGAGGTCGACGCCGGTGACCTCCTCGGTGACGGTGTGCTCCACCTGGATGCGCGGGTTCATCTCGATGAACACGTGCTCGCCGCGCTCGTCCACGAGGAACTCGACGGTGCCCGCGTTCTCGTAGCCGATCTCGCGCGCGAACCTCACCGCGTCCTCGCAGAGCCGCGCCGCGACGGCCGGGTCCAGCCGGGGCGCGGGCGCGGTCTCGACGACCTTCTGGTGGCGGCGCTGCACCGAGCAGTCGCGTTCGCGCAGGTGCACGATGTGCCCGGCGCCGTCCGCGAGGACCTGCACCTCGATGTGGCGGGGCCGGTCCACCGCCTGCTCCAGGAAGACGGTCGGGTCGCCGAACGCGCTCTCGGCCTCCCGCCGCGCCGTGTCGACGGCGGCCTCCAGGTCTTCGCGGTGGTCGACGCGGCGCAGCCCGCGTCCGCCGCCGCCCGCCGCGGCCTTCACGAACAGCGGGAAGCCGACCTCGTCGGCCGCCGCCAGCTCCTCCCCCGGCGCGGGCGTCGCCGAGCGCAGCACGGGCAGGCCCGCGCGGCGCGCCGCCGCGACCGCCTCGATCTTGTTGCCGGCCAGGCTGAGCACGCCGGACGGCGGGCCGACGAACTTGATCCCGTTGCGCTCGCACGCCTCGGCCAGCTCCGGGCTCTCCGACAGGAACCCGTACCCGGGGTACACCGCGTCGGCGCCGACCCGCAGCGCGGTCCGCACGATGCCGTCCACGTCGAGGTAGGCGCGGACGGGGTGGCCGTGCTCGCCGATCTCGTACGCCTCGTCCGCCTTCTGCCGGTGCAGGGACAGCCGGTCCTCGTGCGCGTAGACGGCGACGCTGGCGATGCCGAGTTCGTAGGCCGCGCGGAAGGCGCGCACGGCGATCTCGCCCCGGTTGGCGACGAGCAGCTTTCTGATCAACGTATCTCTCCCAGGAGACGCATCGGGCGCGTCCGCCCGCGTCCGACGGCCTCCTGGGCTCCACGCTGAGCCGCTCAAGGCGGGACCAGCCCGGCGGGCGAACCGAATCTTGCGATACGTACCCAGTTGAGCGGCCGGAGCAGCCTCGCAGACCGGGCGAGATCTGTGAACAAAGTGATAGATGACGCCTAGAGGGAAAAATGCACGATTGTTCCCATCCCGGGGCGTTACCCCGCCCGCTCGCGCGCCCGGCGGCCCCGCGGCCGGATCCGGACGTGAATAAAAGCGGCGATCACTCGGAATAGCCGGAAGGATCTTGCGGTTGCAACTACCGTGCGATCACCGGCGAGCCGGTACCACCTGTCCACTGTCCACGGAGGTGAACCGTGCGTAGCAGCATCCCCCGCACCCGGTCCGGCAACGGACGCAAACATGTGAAGACGACGTCGCTGCGAGCCCTCGCGGTGGCGGCGCAGCTTGAACGCAATCACGCCCAGGAGGGTCCACCGGGCAAGGTGGACGGCCGGGAGGAGTCCCGCCCGGAGCGGCGGACGCCCGACCCGGCCTGATCGACGCTCTGCCGGCCCCCGTGCACCGCGCACGGGGGCCTCGGCGTTTCCAGGGGGTCTAGCAGGCGGCCGCGTTGAAGAGGGTGTGGACGGCGGCGCGCGCGCGTTCCCTTCCCACGCTGCCGACCATCGCGGTGAGGTGCTCGGCGCCGAGGACGGCCAGCAGCCCGTGCGCCACGGCCTCGCCGTCCGCGACCGCCTCGCCCATCTGGTCGAGAAGGATCACCAGGTGCCGGTGCCAGAACCCGTAGGCGCCGATGCGGTACCGCGCCCCCGGTGAGGCGGTCTCCGACATGCGCACCAGGGAGAGGTGGTCCAGCACGTAGTCGAGGTAGGCGTCGGCGAAGGCGTGCAAACGGTCGGACGGCGGGACCGGCGCGTCCCCCTTGCCCGGGCCGAGCGGGGGCGGGCCGGACAGGATCTCGTCCTGCAGATCGCGTTCGCGCTGGTTCAGCAGGGCCGCGGCCAGGCCCGCCTTGTCGCCGAACCTGCGGAAGAGGGTCCCCTTGCCGACGCCCGCCGCGGCGGCGACGGCGTCCATGGAGACGGACTCGACCCCGTGCCGGGCGAAGAGCGCGGCGGCCGCGTCCAGCACCTTCACTCGGTTGCGCGCGGCGTCGGCGCGCTCCTTGGGCGGCGGCGTCCGCATCAGTTCGAGGTCGACGCGCCGCCCGCCCGCGGCTCCGCGGTCCATCGGCGCCTCCCCCGGTCGACTGAACCCACCGACACAACCGGACTATAGTCCTGTTCCATGCCGCCCGCCACCGGGCGGGCAACCCCTACCATTCTGTGCCCGTAGTCTTGCTGGACGGTCTTTACAGGTGGGCCGGAAGCGACGGGGAGCGAGTGGTGTGACGGACAGGACGATGCCGGACGCCCTTCCACTGCGGTCGGGCGACCCGACCGAGCTGGGCGGATACGAGATCCTGGGCCGCCTCGGGGAGGGCGGGCAGGGCGCGGTCTTCCTGGGCAGGCCGGCCGGCGCGACCGGGGCGCTCCCCGCGGCCGACCACGTCGCGATCAAGCTGCTGCACGCCGGGCTCGCCGGCGACGAGGCCGCCCGCGCGCGCTTCGTCCGCGAACTGGAGGTCGCCAAGCGCGTCGCCCGGTTCTGCACGGCGCAGGTGCTCGACGCCGACGTCGCGGGCGACCAGCCCTACATCGTCAGCGAGTACGTGCCTGGCCTGTCCCTGTACCACGTCGTGCGGACGGAGGGCCCGCGCACGGGCGGCGCGCTGGAGCGGCTCGCGATCAGCACGCTGACCGCGCTGACCGCGATCCACCAGGCCGGGATCGTCCACCGCGACTTCAAGCCCCACAACGTGATGCTCGGCCCTGACGGTCCCCGCGTGATCGACTTCGGCGTGGCACGGGCACTGGGCGCGGCGGGCGAGACGCAGAACGTCGGCACGCCCGCCTACATGTCGCCCGAGCACTTCACCGGCGGCGAGGTCGGTCCCGCGGCGGACATGTTCGCCTGGGGCACGACGATGGCCTTCGCCGCGACGGGGCGTCCCGCGTTCGGCAACGACGAGATGGCCACGGTCATGCACCGGATCCTGACCGGCGAGCCCGACCTCGGCGACCTGCCCGAGCCCATGCGCGGGCTGGTGCTGGCGTGCCTGGCCAAGGAGCCGGCGCAGCGCCCGACCGCGCGGGAGGCCCAGGAGCGCCTGGTCGGCGCGGCCAGCGGCGCGTCCCCGGCCGCGCCGCCCATCCCGCCGCCGCCCGCCTTCCCCGGGCTGCCGGCCGACGCAGCGCCGCGGAGCTCCACCGACCCGCACGGCTCGCCCTCGGCCATGGCGGGCGCGCTGCTGCCTCCCGACCACGTCACCGACCCGTCCGGCGCCCGGGGCAGGACGGCTCCGCAGCCGCCGCCGTTCGGCGGGACGGCCCCGCCTCCGCCGCTGCCGCCCGCCCCGCCGCAGGGGCCGGCTCAAGGCCAGGGCCAGGAGCAGGGCCAGGGGCAGGTGGCAGGCGGCAGGAAACGCGGGCGCCTCCTCCTGCCCATCGCCGCCGCGGCGGCGGTCGCGGTCGTCATCGCCGGCGGCGCCGCCTGGGCGGCGACCAGGAGCGGCCACGACTCGGGCAAGGACCAGCAGGTCGCGGCCCCCGACCAGAACCAGGGCGGCCAGGGCGACACCGGAACCGCGGACGGCGCGGGCGGCTCCGCGGAGAACCCGGCCAAGAAGAAGCAGGGGCGGCCGCAGACCGGCGAGAGCGGGCAGCCCGCGTCCCCCGGCGCGTCCCAAAAGCCGGGGTCGCCGCAGAAGCCGGGCGAGCCGGAACCCACGAAGGGGACGGGCGGCGGCGGAGGAGGCGGAGGCTCCACGCCCGCCCCGGAGCCGGCCAACAAGTACACGCCGCAGCAGGTGTGCAACAGCGGAGGCCACGGCGGCGGCTACTACGTGCAGCGCTCGCTCAGCGTCTCCGGCGGCGTCGCGTACCTGCTCTACAACAGCTCCACCTACAACTGCGCGGTCACCATCAAGACGAAGAACGTCGGCAAGGCGTCACCGGTGTCGGTGTGGATCCAGAAGAAGGGCGGCAGCGCGATCGCCGACAGCGGGTCCTTCTCCTGGTACGCGGGCCCGGTGTACGTGAAGGCGCCCGGGACGTGCGTCCGCTTCGGCGGCAACGGCCGCAGCGCGCCCTACGGCAACTGCGGCTGATCCCGCGGAGCCGCGGCCCGGCACGGCAGGACACGGCCCGCGGAATGGGAAAGGCCACCCCCGCGCCCAGGGTGGCCTTCTCTTCTCTGCGGCCGGGCCGACGTTCGGTGCGCCGTTCGGCGCCCCGGAGCCGGCCCGTCGCTGTTCGATTCTTGGCGGTTTGCTGGCTGGTTCAGTTGCGGGAGGCGATGAGATGGTCGAAATCGCCGTCCTTGGCTCCAAGGATCAGCGCCTCGATCTCCGGGCGGGTGTAGATGAGAGCGGGCCCGTCGGGATGACGGGAGTTGCGCATCGCCACACGCCCACCGGGCAGTTCGGCGATTTCCACACAGTTCCCCTGGGAGTTGCTTCGCCGGGACTTCAGCCACCGCGCTCCGAGGAGTTCGGCGGCCGGCATCCCGTTGTCGTAATCGGATTGGAGCATCATGTCTCTCTGAGAAGATCACCGAGAAGCTCGACGGTGCGCTCCGGGGTCGCACTGTCGACGCACAGGCGTTCCATCGCCTGCAGATAGGTGTCGACGTCGTCTCGCTTGTCCAGGTACATCGCGCCGGTGAGGTTCTCGACGTAAACCACGTCCGGCAGGTCCTGCTCGGGAAAGCGCAGGATGGTGAAGGCCCCTCCCTCGGCGGCGTGGCCGCCGAACCTGAACGGCATGATCTGGATGGTGACGTTGGGCAGCTTCGACATCTCGATGAGGTGCTCGAACTGGCCCCGCATCACCTCCGGACCGCCGATGGGGCGCTTGAGCGCCCCCTCGTCCACCACGGCCCACAGACGCGGAGCGTCCGGGCCCGTGAGGCGTTCCTGTCGCTGCATGCGCAGCTCAACGCGCTGGTCGATCTCATGGTCGGCGGCTCCGGCGTTGCCCAGGCGGATCACCGCTCGCGCATACCCCTCCGACTGCAGCAGCCCCGGGACGAACTGCAGTTCATATGTGCGGATCAACGCCGCCGACTCTTCCAGGCCGACATAGGTCTGGAACCAGCCGGGGAGCACGTCGTTGTACCGGTGCCACCAACCGGGAGTGTTGGCCTCCCGCGCAAGCTGTAGCAGCGCCTCGCGTTCTGTCTTGTCGCTGACGCCGTACAACGTGAGCAGGTCGTCCACATCGCGTTCCTTGAAGCTGACCCGGCCGAGTTCCAGGCGGCTGATCTTGGACTCCGACGCACGGATGACGTAGCCGGCCTCCTGACGGGTCACGCCCTTCTGCTCCCGCAGACGGCGCAGTTGCGACCCGAGCAGGATCCGACGGACCGTCGACCCGCTTCCCGGCGTCTCTGGAGTCACGCCCAACCTCCGGCTATTCGGCGGACAGCGAACCTAGTGTGCCACTGGCATGAGTGTCCTGCGGTTACCTCCGTTCACTCGCGTGCGATCCGCGTCGCCCCCACACCTTCACGAGGCGGATGCACGTGCATTGGGTCTTGCATTCGCACGCTACGATGCGCAGGATAACGCACGAGACTTCCGAGCCACGGCTGCACAACGAGATCACTCTGCGGGGTCCGGTGGAATGACGTCACGCCACGCGCACGACGACACGCGGTGGGAGCTCGGCCCCGTCGCGGGGCCGGCGGACCCACGGGGCCACGCTGGGTGCTCCATGCCCGTCCCGGAGGCGCTCGATCTGCCGCCGCGGCTGGAGACGGCCGTCACGGCGCTGACCGAGCTGCGCGGCTCCACGGTGTCGTTCACCGTCGAGCCCGATCCGGAATCGGTCACCGCGGCCCGGCACTTCGCCGTCTCCCGGCTCGCCGAATGGAATCTCTCCGGGCTCTCCGACGACGTCGGCCTCGTCGTCTCCGAGCTCGTCACGAACGCGCTGCGGCACAGCGGAGGGGTGAACTCCGGCGGGCGGCCGGGCGTCGACGTGCACCGCGAGGGCGTGTACGGCGACCCGGCCGACCCGCTGGGCTCCGCCCCGTCCGCGATAAGGCTGCGGCTCGGCCACGAGGCCCCCTGGCTGATCTGCGGCATCATGGACGCCAGCCGGACCGCGCCGCGCCGCAGGGAGCCGGACTACATCGCCGAGACGGGCCGCGGCCTCCACCTCGTGGAGTCGTTCAGCGTCCGGTGGGGGTGGCGCGCGCTGCACCACGGCAAGGTGGTGTGGGCGCTGTTCCGTTCCCCTTGAATAAGGCGCACTTGACCGAAGGGCGTAACGGCGCGCGACAGGGGTAACTATCCATTTTCCCCCCGGCGGGCCCCCCGAACGGGCCCGGCGAGACGAGAGGAGCACCGGTGGACTTCGCCGTCGAGCATCGCGTCGAGAAGGGCCTCACGGTCGTCAAGATCAGCGGTGAGATCGACGTCTTCACCAGCCCCCGGCTGCGGGAGGCGCTGCTCGACATCATCGACAACGGCGGCACCCGGCTCGTCATCGACCTCGGCGAGGTGACGTTCCTGGACTCCACGGGCCTCGGCGTGCTGGTCGGCATCTACCACCGGCTCCGCGCGCGCGACGGCTCGATGTCGTTCATGGGGGTGAACGACCGGGTGCGCCGGGTGTTCCACGTCACCCAGCTCACCAAGATCTTCGTCCTGCACGACTCGCTGGAGGAAGCGATCGCGGCGCACGAAGCCGCCGAAGCCTGACGATCCCCTTTCTTCGGCTCCCCTGCTCCGCTCCCCTGCTCCCGCTCCCCCGCTTCAGCTCCCCTGCTTCTGCTCCCCCGCTTCTGCTCCCGTTCGACCGCTCCTGTTCCGCTTCGTCCGGCCGGTCGTCCACAGGTTGCCGCGAACGCGCCCCGGGCCGGACGCACCCGGTACGGTGAGACCGAGATCAAGCCCGCCGCCCGGGCACGTCCCGCCGACGCGCGCGGTGCTGTCCGCAACTCCGAAACGGACGGGAGCGCTCCGTGGCAGAACAGCCGCTGCATGAGCACACGCTCGGCAATGGCCTGCGCGTGGTGGTCTGCGAGGACCACGTCGTACCACTGGCCGCCGTGAACATCTGGTACGGGGTGGGCTCGCGGCACGAGCGGTCCGGCCGCACCGGCCTCGCCCACCTCTTCGAGCACCTGATGTTCCAGGGCTCGGAGAACGTCGCGGAAGGCGAGCACGCCGCGCTGCTGGAGAGCGCGGGCGCCGCGTTCAACGCCAGCACGTCGTTCGAGCGCACGAACTACTACGAGACGGTGCCGGTCAGCCACCTGGAGCTCGCCCTCTGGCTGGAGGCCGACCGGATGGGCACGCTGCCCGCCGCGCTCACCCAGGCCAACCTCGACAACCAGCGCGACGTGGTGAAGAACGAGCGCCGCCAGCGCTACGACAACCAGCCCTACGGGACGGCCTTCGAGCGGCTGTGCGCGCTGACGTTCCCCGAGGGCCACCCGTACGCGCACACGCCGATCGGCTCCATGGAAGACCTGGACGCCACCACCCTCGAAGACTGCACCGACTTCTTCGCCACCTGGTACGCGCCCGGCAACGCCGTCCTGTCCGTCGTCGGCGACGTCGACCCCGCCGCGACCATCGAGGCGGTGGAGCGCTACTTCGGCGGCATCCCGGCCGGCCCGGAGAAGCCCGCCGCCCGCCCCGGCGACCTCGGGCCGCTGACCGGCGTCCGCGAGGAGACCCTCACCGAGGACGTCCCGTCCCCCGCCTACTTCGCGATGTTCACGCTGCCGACCGACGGCGGCGACGACGTCGAGGCCGCCGAGCTGGCGGTCGAGATCCTCGGCGGGGGCTCCGGCTCCCGCCTCTACGACCGGATGGTGCGGCGCGACCAGATCGCCACCGAGGTCTGGGCCGGGGTCACCCGGCTGGCCGCCGGCCCCTCCCTGGCGATCGTCGACGCCATCGGGCCGGAACCGGACAAGATCGCCGCCGTGCTGGACGAGGAGCTCGAGCGCTTCGCCGCGGACGGCCCGGACGCCGACGAGACGGCCCGCGCCACCGCGCAGGCCGAGCGCGGCTTCCTGGAGCAGACCGAGACGGTCACCGGCCTCGCCAACGCGCTGTCGCAGAACGCCACCCAGTTCGACGACCCGGCCCGGGTCTTCACCGCCCCCGGGCGCGCCGCCGCCGTCACCGGGGACGCGATCCAGCGGATGGCGGGCCGCTGGCTCGCCCCGGGCGCCCGCACCGCCCTGACCTACGGAGGCACCTCGTGAGCAGCGGCCTGGCACTGCAGCCCCGTCCCGTCCCCGGCCCCGTCCCGGCCTGGGCGTTCCCGGCCGGCACCGAGGGCCGCGTCCCGGCGGGCCCGGCGACGCTGCGCTGCGACCTGCCCGGCCGCCGCCTGGCCGCGGTCCGGCTGGTGCTGAACGCCGGCGCGGGCCGCGAGCCCGCCGGCCTCGACGGCGTCGCCACCCTCACCGCGCACGCCCTCATGGAGGGCACCGAGCCCGGCGGCGGCACCGCGCTCACCGCCGCCTTCGAACGCCTCGGCGCCAGCTTCTACGCGCACGCCGACCTGACCGCGCTGCGCGTCGCCCTCGACGTGCCCACCTCCCGGCTCGGCGCCGCCCTCGACCTGTTCTCCGGCGTCGTGCGCCGCCCGGCCCTCGACGACGCCGACGTCCGGCGGCTCGTCCGCGAGCGCCTGGAGGAGATCGCCCAGGAGGACGCCGACCCGGGTTCGCGCGCCATGCGCGAGCTGCGCGCGGTGATGTTCCCGGCGGAGGCGCGCGCCTCCCGCCCGACCGGCGGCACCCGGTCCTCGGTCGGCGCGCTGCAGGGCTCCGACGTCCGCGCCTTCTACGGCTCCGTGGTCCCCGCCGAGGCCACCGCGGTGGTCGCCGGCGACCTCTCCGGCACCGACGCCGACGCGGCCCTCGCGTCGGCGCTGCGGTCCTGGGCGGCGACCGGCGAGCCGCTGCCCACCGCCGACCGCGTCCCGCCCGAGTCGGCGGCCCGCATCGTCGTCGTCGACCGCCCCGGCTCCGTGCAGACCTACCTCAGCTTCGGGCACGGCGTCCCCGACCGCTCGCACCACGACTGGCCGTCCCTGACGGTCGCGGCGCACGTCCTCGGCGGCGGCCTCACGTCCCGCCTGAACGCGGTGCTGCGCGAGGAGAAGGGCTACACCTACGGCATGCGCGCGGGCCTCCTGCGGATGCGGCACTGCGGCCTGTTCATCGCGCAGGGCTCCGTCCACACCGAGGTCACCGCCGACGCGGTCGCCGACGCGCTGACCGAGCTGCGCAGCGTCATCTCCCGCGGCATCGACCCGGAGGAGCACGGCACGTCCGTCCGCGCCCTCGCCGACCGGGCGCCCGCCGAGTACGAGACGGCCCGCGCCGTGGCCGCCGAGCTGGCCGACGCCGCCGCGAACGGCCTGGGCTCCGGCTACCCGAGCGCCTACCTTGCCGCCGTCCGCGCGTCCACCCCCGACGGCGTCGCCCGCGCCTACCGCAAGCACGTCGACCCGGAGGCGCTGACGATCATCGCGGTGGGCGACGCGGAGCAGATCCGCACCCCTCTGGAGGAGCTGGGCTACGCCCCCGTCACGGTGACCGCCAAGGAGAACTGACCCGCCCGCCCTCGGCGCCCGCGGCACAACGCTCCCGGCACGCGTGAACCGATGGCATGGTGAAGAAGGTCTAACTTGCGTGGCCCAGGGCGCGCGGCCTACGGTGCGCGGGCTGACGTGCGCGGGGAGGACGTCCTCGCGGTCGGGAGAGGGGAACGGCCTGTGTCCTACGGGCAGATGGCGGGTGGCGGGCCGTCCGTCGACACGATCCTTGCGGAGCCGAACTGCAAACCGGGCGGTGTCGTCGCGGGCAAGGTGCACCTGCGCGGCGGCTCGGCCGCGGTGGAGATCAGGCACGTGACGCTCGCGCTGATGCCGCGCATGCAGAACGGCTACGGCGGCGAGACCGCCGGGCCCGAGGTGTACCGGGGCGCCCTCACCCGCGGGTTCCGGCTGGACGCCGCGCAGCGGCGCGACCTCGCGTTCTCCATCCCGCTGCCGTACGAGCTGCCGTTCACGACCGTCCTCGGCCACGAGCTGCCCGGCTTCACGATCGGGATGTGCACCGAGGTCGATGTCGCCGGGCAGCCCGACCCCGGCGACATCGACCCGATCTCGGTCGAGCCGCTGGAGTCCCAGCAGTGGGTGCTCGCCTCGATCGCGCGGCTCGGCTTCCAGGTCGCGAACGTGACGTTCGAGGAGTCCAAGCTGCGCGGGGTCGCGCAGCAGCTGCCGTTCCACCAGGAGATCCACCTCAACCCGCCGGCCGCGTACCGCGACCGGATCGACGGGGTCGGGCTGAGCTTCGTCGCCAGCCCGCGCAGCATGGCCTTCGTGCTGCGCGCCGAGGACCGCGACACCCCGCGGGACGAGTCGTTCGGCGTGTTCCAGGTCGCGCACGCCGAGGCCGCCGAGACCGACTGGAACGCCAAGATCGGCGAATGGCTGGAGGCCGCCGCCGCGCTGCCGCGCTCGTCCGCCCCGCGGGGCGGTGCGCCGCTCCCGCCGCCCGGCGGCGGGACGCCCTTCCCGCCCCCGCCGCCGGGGGACGCTCCGGCGCCCTACGGCCGGCCGGGCAACGCCCAGTTCCCGCCGCCGGCCCCGGCCCCCGGCGAGACGCCGAGCCCGGCCTACTCGGCGGACCCGGGCCCCGGCCGCTCCGGCGGCCCGAACGCGTTCCCGCCGCCGCCCCCTGGCGCCCCGCCCGCGAACACGCCCATGCCCGGACACGCCCCTCCGCCGCCGGGCCAGGGCGGGAACCCCCCGGCGCCCGGTTTCGGCGCCCCGCCGCCCGGTCATCTCCCGCACGGCGCCCCGCCTCCGCCCCCCGCGCCCGGCGGACCGCCCGCCGGAGGGGCGGCCGGGCACGGCGCCCCGCCGCCCGCGCCGGGGTACGGCCCCACGCCCCCACCGCCGGGGCAGCCGCCGTACGGCGCCGTCCCGCACGGCGGCCCGCCTCCGCCGGCTCCCCCGGTTCCCGGCGGCCCCTACCCGCCGGCACCGGGCCATGCCGGCCCGCCGCCGCCCGCTCCGCCCGGACCCGCGGGCTACCCGCCCGCGCCCGCTCACCCCGGCCCGCCGCCCGCGCCCGCTCACCCCGGCCCGCCGCCCGTGCACGTCCACCACGGCCCTCCCGCCTACCGCGGGCACCGCGGTCACCACGGCGTCGCCGCGGCCGGGCTGGTCGGCGGCGCCGCGGCCGCCGGCGTCGCGGGGGCCATGGCGGTCGGCGCCGCCGCCGACGCGGCCGGACAGGCCGCGAACGTGGCGGGCTACGTCGCGGGCGCTCCGGTGGACGCGTTCGGCAACGCCGTCGCCGGATACGCCGGGAACGTCGCCGGCGGCATGATCGCGGACGCGGCCGGCGGCGTCGCGGGGGACATCGCGGGCGACGTCGCCGGGGAGATCGCCGGCGGCACCGCCGAGGTCCTCGGCGGCCTGCTGGGCGGCCTCTTCGGCTGACCACCGAAAATGCGGGACCATTCGGACCAGATGCGCCGCGTCCTCGTCCAACCCGGCCACGGATGGTTATCGTCGAGGGCGCGGCCCGCTTCCCGAGGAGTCACATGACCACCGTGATCCTGGTTCTGCTCTGCCTCGCGATCGCCGGACGCGAGATCTACCTCGCGTCCGACAAACGGCTCCCGCGCGCCCTGGCGGAGCTGCGCCGGCTGCAGAGGCGGCTGGACGACCTCGCCGACGACCACCGCGAGCTCAAGACGGTGGTCGACAACGCCACGGAGCCGGCGGGCATCCCCATCCCGCCCCAGCCGGAGGAGCCGCCCGCCGAGGTCCTGGAGCGGCTGGACTCCGTCACCGGGCGGGTCGAGCGGCTGGAGAAGCAGTTCGGCGACATCTCCGAGGAGCTGGCCGGCATCGACCTCGACCGCGACGCCCAGCGCGCGCTCGCCCGCTCCCTGGACGCGGTGGAGCAGGACGTCCTGGAGCTGCACCGCGAGATGCTCGACCGCCTGGACCGCGAGGAGGGCGTCGTCACCGGCGTCCTGCTCAGCGAGGAGGGCGAGGGCGAGGCGCTGCTCGCCGAGGCGTACGAGAAGTGCGCCGCCGAGTGCGGGCTGCGCGTCCGCATCCGCGACCGGCGCTCCGCGCAGGCGACCGGCACCTACTGGGGCACCGTCTACCACATGTCCGGGCGGCGGCCCGACGTCCTCGCCGAGGACCTGTTCTCCTTCGTCCGCGGCCTCTACGACCCGCAGGACGCGTCCGCCGTCAACGCACTGCTGACGGAGCTGGCGTCGCTGCGCGGCGGCGGCATCGCCCAGTTCGGCCCGTTCGTCGCCGTGAGCACGCAGAGCGCGCTGCTGTGCGGGGTGCTCCCGGACGACGAGAGCGTGCCGCCGGAACCGTGGCAGCTCGTGGACCACATCCGCGAACTGCCCGCCGACCGGCAGCGCGACCTGTCCTGGCTGCGCTCCGACGACTGATCACGGCCGGACGAACCGGGGGCCGTCCTCCCGCACCCCGAACGCCAGCAGGCACCGCGGCACCCGCGACGCGTCGATCTGCAGGCACAGCCCGAGCCGCAGGTCGGGATCGACGACGACGACCTGCCGCAGCGCCCGCAGCGCCCGCCGCACCCGCGCCCGGTCGGGTCCGCGCAGCGTCTCGGCGACGACGCGGCCCGCGTACCGCCACAGCTCCGCCGAGTCCAGCACCCGCACGCCCGCCTCGGTGAGGTTCGCGACGATCACGACTCCGCCGTCGTCGTCCTCGGCCCCGGACGGCACCCGCAGGGCGCCCTCTCCCGGCAGGTCACGCGGCGCCTGCGGCCCGCCCACCGCCCGGTGGTACCGCAGCGGATCCAGCGTGTCGATGACGAAGGCCCCCGCGTAGGGCCTGGACGCCCGCGGCGGGACCGTCCGCCTCCGCCCCCGGACGGTCCGCATCCCGTGGTGGGCGCTGAGGTCGAACACCATCCCGGCGCCGTCCAGCCACACGGGCACGCCGAGCTTCGCCGCCGCCCTCCGGTCGAGCGGGTCCATGGCCACATCGCTGCGCCGCGTGAGCCCCGAGGCGATGCCCATCCCCGGGAACGCGCTCTCCAGCACCGCGAGCATCGCCCGCCACGTCGCCCCGCCGACGAACTCGCCCACGAACGCGTCCGCCATGGCCCTGCGAAGCGCAGGATCCGCCATGGCCCGGGGCCGCACCACCCGAGCATCGGGAACGGTCACCCCGGGAGGCTCCGCCGACAGCCCCTTCCCCGGCAAGAACGGCTCGTCCACCGCACCCGATCGCGGGACGCCGGCCCGCGCCTGCGGCGAGCGCCCCGACTCCGGCGCCCACGACGCCGACGCCCGCTCCTCTGAAGGCTCGCCGACCGGCCCCGGCTCGGCCGGAAACGGCGGCCCCCCACCAGACGCACCGGCCGACTCCCGCGACGCCCACGCAGAACGGTCACTGCCGGTTGGCGCACCCCCAGATTCGTGAGGCGCCCACGAC
>NZ_JBIQHY010000052.1:0-23486 GCF_044508335.1 Actinomadura sp. | reverse complement strand
CGCAGAACGGTCACTGCCGGTTGGCGCACCCCCAGATTCGTGAGGCGCCCACGACACCGAATCAGACGACAACCCCTCAGACGCGGACGCCCCCGAGCCGGCAGCGGAATCATGCCGTGCCCAAGCCTCGCCCGAACCAGACGCCCCCGAACCCGGCAACCGCGCACCCTCCGATTCAGGCGACGCCCACGTAGAACGGTCGCGGCCCGTGGACGCACTGCCCGGCTCACGCCCCGCCCACGAGGGCGGCTCAGAAGGAGTCGCACCTTCCGACTCCGGCCCACCCGAAGAGCCGGTAGCAGGATCGTGCCGCGCCCACGTCTCGCTCGAACTCGAACCGGAGGCTGCCGAATCTGACGGTTGCGCACCCTCCGAAGCCCACGTAGGACGGTCGCCTCCGGTTGGCGCGCTGCCCACCTCTTCTGCCCCGGGCGTGGAGTCATCCGGCGCCCATGTCCGGCCTGACGGCGCCTCTGACGCCCACGTGGGACGCTCACGTTCCGTGGGTGGAGTGCCCGGCTCAAGCCTCGCGGGCATGGGGTCATGGGGTGCCCACGCCTCGCTTGGAGTGGATGCCGCCGGGCTTGGTGACTGCGCGCCCTCAGGCTCTTGGGACGCCCATGCGGGGCGGTCGCGGTCCGTTGGGGCGGTGCCTGACTCCGGCGGCGTACCCGACGACGGCGTCCACGACTGTTCTGATCCAGGCGCGCCCTCAGACGCACCAGAAGACCCGACAGAGCCGGAGTCGTGGGGCGCCCACACCTCACCAGAGGTGGGCGTCGCCCGGCCCGGCGGCTGCGCGCCCTCAGGCTCTTGGGACGCCCATGCGGGGCGCTCGCGGTCTGCGGGGGTCGTGCCTGACTCGGGCGGGTTCCACGAGGGCGCTTCGGATTGGCCTAGGGCTTCCGGGGGGCGAGTGGGGGGTGTTCCGGCTGGGGGTGCGCTGCCCGGCTCGTATGGCGTCCAAGAGGCCGATGGGGGTTCGCCCGCCGGTGTCGCGGCGTCCTGTGGTGGTCGGGGCCGGGGGGGTGTAGGCGGCTGCGCGCCCTCCGGGGCCGCGCCCGACTCGGGTTGGGGTGTGTGCGGAGTCCAGTCGGAGGTGCTCTTGCCCGCTACGTGGACGTCTCCCGGGTGGGGTGGACGGGCGGTGCCCTCCGGGGCCGGATGGTCCTCGGGCTCGGGGCGGTCACGCGGGCCGAATCTCACGGTGTCGATCCTGCGCTCTCTTCAGGGTCATCGGCAAGGTGGGTCGCCGAAGAGGGCGGTGCACAGCGTCTCGGGGTCGTCGCCGGTGGTGAGGACGCCCCGGTCCAGGCGGAGCCGGACGGGGACCTCGCGGCGCATCGGGTCTTCGGTGCCCTGGGCGGCGGCGATGTCCTGGAGGCCGACGGAAACAGTCTCCGGGACGTCGAAGGTGAGGGCGTCGGCGGGGACCTCGTCCAGCCACAGGTTGAGGAGGCGGTGGGCCAGGCCGTTCAGCAGGCGGCCCCACGGTTCGACCAGGCTGGGCGGGACGTTCTCCGTCCGCAGCTCGGGGAGCCCGAACCGGGCGAGGCCCTTGGTGGTGAAGACGAAGCCGCCGGGGCCGGACGTGTGCGGCAGGAGCATCCAGTCGGTGAGCCGGAAGGCGCCGTCCGGGCCGGGCAGCGAGCGGAGCAGGTGCGGGCGGGTGAGGATCTGCGGGGTGAGCACGTCGATCACCGGGGCGCCGGCGACGGCGCCGAGGGCTCCGGCGACGGTGCGGGACGCCCATTCGTGCGCGGGCGGGCGGCCCGGCCGGTACGCGGCGCGGACGGCGATCACGTGGGCGGCGGCCGAGACCGCCGCCAGGTCGGGCGCGGCGGCGCCGTAGGCGGCGAGGAGGTCGGTGGGCAGCGGGGGGAAGCCGTCCGCGGGACGCTGGTCGACGGTGAGCATGGGGCTGCCGAGCATGCCGAGCACGAGATCGCGCAACGGCGGCGCAGTGTGCCGCGCCACGTGGTCGTGGGCGAGGGACGCGGGGTCGTCGAGGGGTTCGGCGAGCGCCACGGCGTAGGTCCCGTAGAGCGTCTCCGGAACGGGCAGCGTCAGATTCTCACCCAAACTCGTCCCCCGGTGGTAGTCGGCACCCTTCGATCAGAGCCGAGGGGACGGCGGAGAGGATCTGGCGGCGGCGCGACATTTACCTCCCGAACCGGCGAGGCGGACCCACGATCAGCGCGGCAGCCGCTGCTCGACCCACACGATCTTGCCGGTGTCGGTGCGGTGCGTGCCCCAGCGCTCGGCGAGGTGGTGGACGAGCTGGAGCCCGCGGCCCGACTCGTCGGTGGCGTCGGCGTGCCGCAGGTGCGGCAGGTCCGTGCCGTCGTCGTGGACCTCGCAGAGCAGCGTCCGCCCCTTGATCAGCCGGACGCCGAGGGAGCCGGCGCCGTGCACGAGGGCGTTGGTGACCAGCTCGCTGACCAGCACCTGCGCCGTGTCGCCGAGGCCGCTGAGGCCCCAGCCGGCGAGCCGGGACGACACCTGCGCGCGGATCCACGGAACGCTGGCGGGCTCGGGTTCGAGCTCCCAGGTGACGACCTCGTCCCCGGGGATGCCGTCGAGCCCGACCGCGACGATGGCGATGTCGTCGGCGGGCCGGGGGGCGGCGAGCGCGTCGAGCAGGTCGTCGCAGGTGCCGTCGAGGTCGGCGGACGCCCCGGTGAGCCGCGCGCGCAGCTCCTCCAGGCCCTGCTCGACGTCGCGGCCGCGGCGTTCGAGGAGCCCGTCGGTGCACAGGACGAGCTGCGCCCCGTCGTCGACCTTGACCTCCATCGTCTCGAACGGCTCGCCGCCCACCCCGATCGGCACACCGGACGGCACGGGCAGCACGCGGCTCTCGCCGTTCGCGGACACGAGCACCGGCGGGACGTGCCCCGCGTTGGCGAACGTGCAGCGCCGCTCGACCGGGTCGTACACCGCGTACAGGCAGGTGGCGAGGTAGTCCTCGCCGAGCCTGCGGGCGAGCCCGTCGAGCCGGCGCAGCAGCCGGTCGGGCCGCATGTCGTCGGTGGCGAGCGTGCGGACGGCGGTGCGCATCTGCCCCATGATCGCCGCGGAGGTGAGCCCGTGCCCCATCACGTCGCCGACGACGAGCCCGAGGCGGCAGCCGGGCAGCGCGATGGCGTCGAACCAGTCGCCGCCGACCTGCGCGGCCTGCTCGGCGGGCCGGTAGCGGTAACGGACCCTGGCCCCGGCGACGTCGGGCGGGTCGTCGGGCAGCATGCTGCGCTGCAGCTGCTCGGCGACCGTGACCTCGCGCCGGTACAGCCGCCCGTTGTCGATGCACAGCGCGGCGCGGCGGGCCAGCTCGTCCACCATGGTGAGGTCGAGCTCGTCGAACCAGGGCCGGTCGGGCTTGCGGAGCAGCTTGAACGTGCCGAGCACCCGCCCGCGCGCGATCAGCGGGGCGATCAGCAGCGCGCGCCCGGTGAGCAGGGGGCGCAGCTCGCGGTCGCCGAACGCGGCGGCGAACCGGGCGGCCTGCGCGGGCCCGACGCGCCGGATGTGCACGGCCCGCCCGGTCCGCATGGCCTGGACGAACGGCGTGCCGGGCGGCAGGAACAGCGCCTCGCCCTCGGGGACGGCCTCGTCCCAGCGTCCGGGCTCGTCGTTGTGCGCGACGGCGACGCGGCGCATCAGCGCGGTCTCGCCGACCTCGGCGACGGGCGGCGCCGAGTCGGCGACGACGCGTTCGAGCAGTTCGACGGCGGCGAAGTCGGCGAGCCGCGGGACGAGGACCTCGGCGAACGTCCGGGCGGCCTGCAGATGGTCGAGCGAGCTGCCGATCTGCTCGCCGGCCTCGCCCAGGTAGGCGAGGGGCTCCCAGGCCGGCGGGACCTCCCGCCGGGCGGGGCCGGCCGGGCGGGACCGCCCCGGCCCGGGCGGCCGCGGGACGGGCGGCGGCCCGGCCGCGGGCCGGTCGGCGTGCGGGACGATCGGCAGCCGGATCGTCAGGCCGAGCGAGACGGCCGGGCAGCCGATCCCGAGCACCCGGGAGGTGATCTGCTGGAACGCGGCCGGGTCGAGCGCGGGCAGCAGCGCGGCGAGCCGCCCGGCGAGCGGGGCGGCGAACGCGTCGGACCCGTCGTCGGACGGCGCGGTGAGCGCGGGCTCGACCCGCAGCAGCCGGACGGTGGCCGGGCGCCCGCCCGGTACGGGGCCCGGGCCGTCGGGCGGGGCGAGCAGCAGGTCGCCGACGGTGATCCCGATCCCGTCGCGGCGCAGCCGGCGCAGGTCGGCGGCGAGCGCGAGCACGCTGACGCCGCGCCCGTCCGACGCCCCGTCGATCGGGTAGACCCACCAGCCGACCTCGGCGGGCTCGCCGTTGTCGACGCGCGGCAGCGTGCAGGCGCCGCACCAGGCGTGCCCGAAGCCCTCCGGCTCGAAGGCGCCGCGGTGCTCGCGCGGCAGCCGCAGCAGCGAGGCGGGCGCGCGGCCCAGCGCGTGCGGCGGCCCGACCCCGAACAGCCGGGTGGCGGTGTCGTCCCAGTGGCTGATGCGGCCGCGCTCGTTCAGCGTGATGGCGGCCATCCTCGCCACCCCCAGCAAGTCCGCGATGACCATGCGGTCCCCCTCCCCGAGCGGCGGCGCTCGAAGTCCCGACAACGCGCGGTGAGGGGGACGCTACCTCCTGTTAGACGGGGTCGCCGGGACTTCCCGGAAAAGCATCGGGTGAGTGCTCACTCAGGGCCGCGCCGGTGCTAACGTCCACGGAAAAAGCGGTGCTGAAGGGCGACGACGCGGGAGGTGACGCGGGGTTGGCGGCACGCACGGCGTCCATGCGCGACCGGATCCTGGCCGCGGCCGTCACGGTGATCCGGGCGCGCGGTATCACGGCCGCGACGACCAAGGAGATCGCGCGGACCGCGGGGGTCTCCGAGGGCAGCCTCTACAACCATTTCGCGAACAAGACGGCGCTGTTCGCGGCGGCTCTGGCCGAGGTGACCGCGACGGCGCGGGCCGCCATGGCCGCGCTCGCCGGGTCGGCCGGGCGGAACACCGTCGAGGAGAACCTCGTCCGGCTGGCCGCCGGCATGGTCCGCTTCTACGGCGAGCTGCTGCCGATGACGGGGCCCGTCCTGGCCGATCCCGAACTGATCGCCTGGCTCCGCGACAACGGGCCCGTCAAAGCACAAAATGAGGCGGCCGCCAAGGTGCGCGCGGGGACCGGAGGTGGCCAGGACGGCGCGGACCTGCCGCCCGGGGCGCCCGGCGGTCCCCCCGCGGGTCCTCCCGGGGGCGCGGCGACCGGTCCGGTGATGGGGCACTCCGCGCTGATCGGCTACCTGGAGGCCGAGCGGGAGGCCGGGCGGATCGGGGCGGACGCGCCGCTGCCGTACATCGCGGCGGCCCTGCTCGGAGGCTGCCAGCAGCACGCCTTCCTGACGCGGCTGGCCGGCCCGGAGGCGGTGCTCGCGGGGGCGGGGCTCCCGGCGGAGCCCGAGGAGTTCGCGGCGCGGCTCGTCCGCGCGGTGCTGGCCGGCCATCTCCCGGCCCGGTGACCTCATCCGGATATAGGCAACTTTTGCCCCATTGACGCCTTTTGTCCCCTGTCAGACGATCACGCAACCCCCGTCGTGATCCCTGCCAGGGAGGGCGCAATGTCGCGCACGCAGTTCCGGCATCGAACACTCCACCGAAGACTCCCGCCCGTCCTCGCCGCGGCCGCGCTCCTGATCGGGACGTTCGCCGCGGCTCCCGCGGACGCCGCCCCGAAACCGTCCGCACCCGGCCCTGCCGTGGCCGTCTACGCCGCCGACCTGACCTCCGACCAGGTGAAGGTCCTCAACGGCACCGCGCTCGACCGGGAGGACGTCCGCTTCTCCAAGAGCGCGCAGAAGGACCGCGTCCACGTCGAGGCCGTCATGAGCGGCGCGCAGGCCGCCGCGCTCAACGCGCAGGGGCTCGGCCTCACCGCGAAGAACGACGCCCGCCTGCGCGCGAAGGCCGCAGCGCAGAACGTCTTCCGCCCCTACAGCGGCCCCGGCAACATCCGCGAAGAGCTGCTCAAAGTCGCCTCCGACCACGCGTCGATCGCGAAGGCCGTGGACATCGGCACGTCCGTCAAGGGTCGGCCGATCACCGCCGTCCGGGTCGCCGCCAAGGAGCGGCGCACGAGGGGGCCTGCGAGGGGGCCGCGCACGCAGAAACGGCGGCGCCGCACAGGCGTGTGATGAGCAACACGCGGGTCAAGGCAACCTTTTGGACCCTTCCAGGCGTCTTACAGAAAGGAAGACCACCGGCGGGTGGTCGAGCGCCCGACCAGCGCAGCCCGCGACGTCCCGGAGAACGGGGTCGCTCTGGCCTAGCCGGCCCCGCGCAGGATCCTCGGCCCACTGCCCATGCGAGGCCGGGTCCCATATCCGAACCCGCCGGGAACGGTGGCACGTACCACTCAACGGGGGGCGGCTCGTCCGCCCGGTCCGCGCGTGCCCCCGACCACGCGCCATGCAACCGGTCCCCGTCCACGGGGGCGCCACTACCACCGGGGAGCGACGATGACCGCTGTCACCACGCCTGTCCGCGACAACGGCCGCGACGCCAGCCGCAAGAACACCCGCGATTCCAGGAGCACCACGACCATCGAGAGCACCCAGCGCTACGAGCGAGACGTCCTGCCCCTCGCCGACCCCCTCTACCTGAGCGCCGTCCGGATGACCCGCAACACCGCGGACGCCGAGGACCTCGTCCAGGAGACCCTCGCCAAGGCCTACGTGAACTTCCACCAGTTCCAGGAGGGCACGAACCTCAAGGCCTGGCTGCACCGGATCCTCACCAACAACTTCATCAACACCTACCGCAAGAAGCAGCGCGAACCCCAGCGCGCCGGCTCGGAGGAGCTGGAGGAGTGGCAGCTCGCGCAGACCGAGGCGTCCTCGTCCGGCTTCCGGTCCGCCGAGTCCGAGGCGCTGGACCGCATCCCCGACTCCGAGGTGATCGCCGCGCTGCGCGCCCTCCCGAAGGACTTCCGGGACGCCGTCTACCTCGCCGACGTCGAGGGCTACGCCTACAAGGAGATCGCCGAGATGATGGGCACCCCCATCGGCACGGTGATGTCCCGCCTGCACCGCGGCCGCAAGCAGCTCCGCGAGTCGCTCGCCGGCCACCGCCGCGCCGCCCACACGCTCGCCGCGTAAGCACAGATCGAGCCGGACCCGTCCCCGGCGCCGCACCGCGTTCCCGCAACTGCCCCGTGGTTGCGGGAACGCTCGTATTCCTGCACGGTGAGTGCCCGCGCCGATACGATGAGCGACGACCCTCCAGCCGTCGGGAGTCCCGGTGCCGAATCTCGCCACGGGCGTCATCGCGGGCGCGGTGATCGCCCTCCTGCCCGCCGTCCCCCAGGGTTCGGGGACGTCCCTGCGCCTCACCCTCGCCCACCCCGGCCGGCAGCCGCCCGCCGGCCGGACGGTGACGCTGCGCTGCGACCCGCCGGGCGGCGGGCATCCCGAGGCGGCGCGGGCGTGCGCGGAGCTGAACGGGTCCGGCGGCGAGTTCGCGCATCCCCCGGACGGCCGGATGTGCACCGCCGTCCGCGCGCCGGTCGTCGCGCGCGCGGAGGGCCGGTGGCGGGGAGAGCCGGTACGATTCCGCGCCGAGTACGACAACGACTGCGCGATGAGGTCGCGGACGGGCACCGTTTTCGCGTTCTGATCACGATAAACACGGAAACGGTGGCCGAACCCGAACTGTCCGCATAGCCGCGCCGACTGCGGGTAGGGCGCGCACACGGGCTACGCGAGCCGCCGGCGATTCGGGAGGATGTGCGCGCGATGCCACCTAGGGTCCGCGACGTGATGACGGAGGCCCCGCTGTCATTGCCGCTGGACGCGACGCTGTACGAGGCGGCCCGTTTGATGCGGGACGAGGGGATCGGGGACGTGCTGGTCACCTACGCCGGACGGCTGTGCGGGGTGGTGACCGACCGCGACATCGTCGTCCGCGCCGTCGCGGAGAGCCGCGACACGTCGCTGACGTCGCTCGGGGACGTGTGCACCGCCGAGCTGACCACCGTCCGCCCCGACGACGACACCGGCACCGTGGCCCGGCTGATGTGCGAGCAGGCGGTCCGCCGGCTGCCCGTCGTGGACGCCGACCAGCGCCCGGTGGGCATCGTGTCCATCGGCGACCTCGCGGTGGCCGACGGCGGCGGCGGGCCGCTCGGCGAGATCAGCAAGGCCCCGCCCAACAACTAGGGCCGCCCGGCCCGCCGAGGGCCGCCCCGCGGCGAGGACTCCCCGATGAGGCACCGCTCATGAAGCACCAGGGACGCGGAGCGCCCGGCACGCCGCACCCGCCCGGCCAGGATAATCTCGGAGGGGTGACGCCCGCCGAAACGGTTCTGACCGACCAGCTCGCCCTGGAGATCGCCCGCCTGGGGATGGTCGGGGAGTCCTCCGACGTGGGCACGCTGCACCGGGTGACCGAGCTCGCCGCGCGCGCCGTCCCCGGCTGCGCCGGCGCCGCGAGCGTGCGGTGGGCGCTGCCCCGCGCGGCCGCGGCCGACGCGGGCTCCGCGTGGCCGCCGGCCGACACCGTCCCCGTCCCGGACACCGGCGCCGAGACCGCCATGGACGTCGGCACCGTCGAGGAGACCCGCCCCGAGCCGCTGGCGGCCGCGGCGAGCCATCCCGACCTCGCCGAGGTCACCGACCGGCAGCTGTCCCGCGGGCACGGGCCCGTCTTCGACGTGGTGCGGGGGCGCCGCGCCCTGACCTCCGACGACATCCTCGCCGAGACCCGCTGGCCCGAGTCGATGTCGGACATGCTGCGCCGCGGGGTGCGCTGCTTCATCATCACCCCGCACCTGAACCCGCCCGTCCTGGTCACGCTGACCCTGTACGGGGTGACCCCGAAGTCGCTCGGCCACGGCCACCACGGGCTGGCGTCGCTGCTGATCGCGCAGGGAACCGCCGCCGTCTCCAACAGCCAGCAGTACGACGTCGTGCACCGCACCGCCGTCCAGCTGCAGGAGGCCGTCGAGGCGCGCGCGGTCGTCGACCAGGCGAAGGGCATTCTCATGCACGCGCTGGGCTGCGGCGCCGACGAGGCGTTCGCCGAGATGCGCCGCATCTCGCAGACGCGCCATGTGAAGCTGACCGCCCTCGCACAGCGTATCGTCGGGCGGCAGGGCCTTCCTTAGGCCGCGCTTACAGACCCATGCACGTGATGCGAATAGGCTGCTCGCAGCGGCCCCGCGGGATCGTGGCCCGGCCCGGTGCGGGCGGGAGCCGAGCTGGTTCCACCGTGTGACGCGGACGAGAGGGAGACCAGATGCACGATCGGCCAGACCAGCTCGAACCCGAGTCCCTGATGCGGGAGATCTCGGACCTCGAAGGACGCATCGGCGAACTGCGCCAGGCCGCGGGCGTCCCGGAGCCGGACCTGCGCGCCACCCTGGAGGCGGCGCTGGTCGAGCTCGAGCTGGCACTGACCGTGCTGCGCACGATGGGCGGCGAGCAGACCGGCGAGCAGGGCGGGTCGGCCGCCGCGGAGAACGAGCGCCGGGTGCTGCGCACCGTCTTCCAGGACGCGCCGGTCCCGCTGTTCCTGCTGGACCGGACGACGAGCGTCCGCCGCGTCAACCGGCAGGCCGCCACGCTGCTCGGCACGTCCTCCGGGTACGTGTCGGGCAAGCAGTTCACGGCGTTCTGCGACATGGCGACCCGCGCCGCGGTGCGGTCGCAGCTGGCCGCCGTGGTCCGCACGGGGCGCCGCCGCCGCGTGAACGTCCGCTTCCTCGGCCGGGACCGCCCGGTCGACGCGGTGGTGACGCTGGCCCGGGTGTGGATCCGCGGCGAGCCCGACCCGATGGTCGTGGTGGCGGCCGGCCCGACGAGCACGCCCGCCGACGACAAGGCCCGCACGGGCGGCGCGCGGGACCGGGCGCGCACGGCGCAGAACGCGTCGGTCGACGACGAGGCCGTGGCCACGATCGTGCACCGGATGGACGTCCTCGCCACCGCGAGCGAGCTGCTGCTGGACGAGCCGGTCTTCAACGAGACGGTGGCGGTGCGGCGCTGCGCCCGGCTGCTCGCCGCCGAGCTGGCCGACTGGGCGTTCATCGACCTGACCGGCCCGAACGGCGGCCCCGGCGGCGGCCTCCAGGGCGGCATCCACGCGGCGGGGGCGGCGCCCGAGCTGCGGCGCCAGGTGGTGATGGGGCCGGAGGACGAGCACTCCGTCGAGGCGGCGCGGATGCTGGAGGAGGTCGAGCCGGCGCAGGGCACGCTCCCGCACACTGTGTTCGTCACCCGGCAGAGCGCGCTGCGGCCGCACGTGGAGAACCTCGACGTGCTCGGCGTCTGCCCGGACGGCAACCCCGTCTGCGGCAAGATCGGCGCGACCTCGGTGCTGAGCGTGCCGATCGAGGACGGCGACCGCGCCATTGGAACGATCACGCTGGCGGCGAGCGGCGAGTACGGCCCGTTCGACCTGATGGACCTCGGCGTGGTGCAGCGGCTCGGCCGGTACCTGGCGCTGGTGATCCGGGCGGCCCGGCTGTACCGGCGGCGCGCGGAGGTCGCCGACACGCTGCAGGCGGGGCTGCTGCCGAAGTCGCTGCCGGCGATCCCGGGCGTGAGCGTGGCCGCGAAGTACCTGACGTCCACGCACGGCTCGGACGTGGGCGGCGACTTCTACGACGTGTTCCGCACGGAGAGCGGCTGGGGCCTCGTCCTCGGCGACGTGTGCGGCAAGGGCGAGGACGCGGCGGCGGTGACGGCGACGGCGCGGCACTGCGTCCGGCTGGCGTCGCGGTGGAAGGCGTCCCCCGGCGACGTCCTCGGCATCGTCAACGAGGCGCTGATGGACGAGGACCGGTTCGTCACGGCGGTCATGGCGGGCCTGACGCTGGAGACCGAGAAGGTCATCGTCTCGCTGGGCACCGCCGGCCACCCGCCCGCGATCGTGGTGCGGGCCGACGGAGTGATCAGGTCGGCGTCCCGGGGCGGCGTCCCGCTCGGCCTGTTCGAGGACTTCGAGGCGGGCCTCGACGTGATCGACCTGACCGTCGGCGACACGCTGATCCTGCACTCCGACGGCGTCCTGGAGGCGTGCGACATGACGCGGCAGGAGTTCGGGCAGGAGCGGCTGCTGGAGGCGCTCGCCGCGCACGCCGGCGGCACCCCGGAGCAGATGCTCGCCGGGGTGGAGCAGGCGCTGCTGGAGTTCTGCGACGGCGACCTGCGCGACGACGTGTCGATGCTCGCGCTGCGCGTGGAACCGCCCACCCTGGTGTAGGACGCGGCGAATGCCGGGATGACGGTCGTCCGCGAGGGGTAGATCGGGTACATGACCGTCGATCCCGCCGACAAGCCGCGCAACGAGACCGAGCACGAGCGGCTCGACCGGCAGCTGATGGAGCTCCTGCAGGGCTTCCGGGTCGCGACGACCGGCGTGCAGGTGCTGTTCGCGTTCCTGCTGACGGTCCCGTTCTCCGCCGGGTTCGACAAGGTCGACGGCACCGGGACCGTGCTGTTCTACCTGGCGCTGTTCGGCGCGGCGGTGGCGTCCATCTGCTTCATCTCACCGGCGTTCCACCACCGGATCCTGTTCCGGCTCGGGCAGAAGCCGCTGCTGATCCGGCGCGCCAACCGGTACGGGATCGTGGGCGCCGCCGCGCTGGCGATCTCCATCACCTCGGCGACGATGCTGATCGTCGAGTCGCTGGAGGAGGAGACGGTCGCGGTGGTCCTCACGGCCGTGGCGGTCCTGGGCTTCTCCGGCTGGGTGTGGTTCGTGCAGCCGTACCTGACCCGGATGACGGCGAACGCCCGCGCGGCCGACACCGAGGACGGCTGACCGCGCGGGCGCCCCGCCGGCTCAGTAGGCGCGGCCGAAGATCACGCGCTTGCCGTAGGCGGACGGGCGGCCGCACTTCACGCAGACGCCGCTCTCCTCCGGCGCGTCGGCCGGGATGACGCGCGGGGTCGCGGCGGTGTCGGCCTTGATCGCGTCCTCGCAGCCGGTCTCGCCGCAGTGGAACGCGCGGGCCCATCCGGTCGCGACCTGCGCGGCGAACGCGTCCCAGCCGTCCACCACGGCGGTGTGGTCGTCGCGGAACTTCTCCGCCCTGGCCAGCAGGAACGCCTGGAAGTCGGCGAGCAGCCCGGGCAGCGTCCCGGGCACCTTGTCGAGCGGGATCTGCTCCTTGCCCTGCCCCTCGACGGTCGGCAGCCGCCGGACGACCGTCGCGACGCCGGCCTCGATGTCGCGCTTGCCGAGTTCGATGCGGACCGGGACGCCGCGCATCTCCCACTCGTTGAACTTGAAGCCGGGCGACAGCTGCGGGCGGTTGTCGTCCACGTGCACGCGGATGCCCGCCGCCTTGATCGCCGCGCCCAGCCTGCGGGCCTCGGCGGCGGCCTGCTCGCCCTGCTCCTTGCGCCCGATCGGCACGATGACGACCTGGTAGGGGGCGATGCGCGGGGGCAGGACGAGGCCCTTGTCGTCCCCGTGCGTCATGATCACGCCGCCGAGCATGCGGGTGCTCATCCCCCAGGACGTGGTGTGGGCGTGCGTGAGCTTGCCCGACACGTCCTGGTACTGGATGTCGAACGCCTTGGCGAAGTTCGTGCCGAGGTAGTGCGACGTGCCGGACTGCAGCGCCCGGCCGTCCCGCATCATGACCTCGATCGTGTACGTGCGGACGGCGCCGGCGAACCGCTCCCCGGGCGTCTTCTCCCCCGCGACGGCGGGCATCGCGGCGAGGTCGCGGGCGACGGCGGCGTAGGCGTCCAGCGCCCACATCGTCTCGCGCATCGCGTCGTCCTCGTCGATGTGCGCGGTGTGGCCCTCCTGCCAGAGGAACTCGGTGGTGCGCAGGAACATCCGGGGCCGCATCTCCCACCGGACGACGTTCGCCCACTGGTTCAGCAGCAGCGGCAGGTCGCGGTGCGAGTCGATCCACTTGGCCATGTACTCGCCGATGACGGTCTCGGACGTCGGCCGCACGACGAGCGGCTCCTCCAGGTCCTTGCCGCCCGCGTGGGTGACGACCGCCAGCTCCGGGGAGAAGCCCTCGACGTGCTCGGCCTCGCGCTTGAGGTAGGACTCCGGGATGAACATCGGGAAGCAGGCGTTCTCGTGCCCGGCGTCCTTGATGCGCCCGTCCAGGTCGGCCTGGAGCAGCTCCCACATCCGGTACCCGTACGGTCGGATGACCATCGTGCCGCGCACCGGGCCGCGGTCGACGAGTTGGGCCTGGACGACCACCTCGTTGTACCAGGCGGAGAAATCCTCACTCTGCGGTGTCACACCTTCTCGGCTCACGGCACACAAGGGTACTGACCGGCGGCGGCGGTCAGGACCGATTGGCTAGGCTCGCGAGATGCGCTGGTCCCAGATGTTCGTGCCCACGCTCCGCGAGGACCCCGCCGAGGCGGACGCGCCGAGCCACCGGCTGCTGCTGCGGGCGGGCTTCATCCGGCAGCTCACCGCCGGCCACTACTCGCTGCTGCCGCTGGCCGTCCGCGTCCGGTCGAAGATCATCCAGATCGTGCGCGAGGAGATGGACGCGATCGGCGCGCAGGAGATGCTGCTCCCGGCGCTGCATCCGGCGGAGCCGTGGCAGAGGTCGGGCCGCTGGGAGCTGATGGGCCAGGAGATGTTCCGGCTCCGCGACCGGCGCGGCGCCGACCTCGCCCTCGGCATGACGCACGAGGAGATCTTCGCGACCGTCGCCCGGGAGCTCGGCTCCTACAAGCGGCTGCCGCAGCAGTGGTACCAGTTCCAGACCAAGTTCCGGGACGAGCCGCGCCCCAAGGGCGGCCTGATGCGGACCCGCGAGTTCACCATGAAGGACGCTTACAGCTTCGACATCGACCGTCCCGGCTTGGACGCGTCGTTCGACGCTTACCACGGCGCCTACACGCGAATCTTCGCCCGGCTGGGCATCCCGGCGCTGCCGTGCGAGGCGTCCAGCGGGACGATGGGCGGCTCCGGCTCGACCGAGTTCATGTGCCCGTCCGACGTCGGTGAGGACCTCGTCGCCCACTGCCCCGCCTGCGGCTACGCGGCGAACATCGAACGCGCGACCTCCGCGCTGCCCGCCGTCGAAGACAGCCCCGGGCTCCCCGCGCCCGAACGGTTCGACACGCCCGGCGTCCGCACCATCGACGACCTCCTGGCGTACGACGCGCCCGGCGACCGGCAGGTCAAGACGCTCGTCTACATCCTGGACGGCACGCTCACGCTCGTGCTGCTGCGCGGCGACCACCCGCTCAACGAGCAGAAGCTCGTGGACGCGACGGGCGCGACCGAGATCCGCGCCGCCGAACCGGACGAGATCCAGGACGCTCTAGGGGCTCTGCCCGGCAGCCTCGGCGCCGTCGGCGTGGCGCTCCCGGTCATCGCGGACGAGGCCCTCCGCGACCGCCGCGACATGTTCACCGGCGCGAACACCGACGACGTCCACCTGCGCGGCGTTTCGGTCGACCGCGACATCGATGTGGGCACCTGGGCGGATCTGCGCGAGGTCGCCGCCGGCGAGCCCTGCGTCCAGTGCGGGTCGCCGCTGGAGATCGTGCGGGCCATCGAGGTGGGCCACATCTTCAAGCTCGGCGACCGCTACGCCCGCGCCCTCGGCGTGGAGGTTCTGGATCCGGACGGCAAGCTCGTCCCGGTGATCATGGGCAGCTACGGGATCGGCGTGGAGCGCGCGATGGCCGCGATCGTCGAGACCCACAACGACGAGCGCGGCATCGTCTGGCCCGTCTCCGTGGCGCCGTTCCAGGTCGCCGTCGTCCCGGCCCAGTCCGACAACGCGGAGGTGGCGAAGGCAGCGGAGGACATCTACTCCGCGCTGTCGGCCGCCGGGGTCGAGGTCGTGATCGACGACCGTCCCGAACGTGCGGGCGTGAAGTTCCGCGACGTGGAGCTGACCGGCATCCCGTTCCGCGTGACGATCGGCCGCCGCAGCCTGGCCGAAGGCGTGGCCGAGATCAGCACCCGCGCGACCGGCGAGACATCGAAGATCGCTTTGGACGAGGTCGTCGCCCACATCGAGGCGCTGCCGGCGAAAACCGTTTGACGCTCTTGCCGTCCCTCCGGAGACTCGGGTGGTCATCGAGGGGGAGCCGTGGGACACGTCGAGGTCGGACACATCAGCCATGTACTGCCGGACGGCAGGACACTGCTGGACGACGTCTCCTTCCGCATCGGCGACGGCGTCACGGCCGCACTCGTGGGTCCGAACGGCGCAGGCAAGACGACCCTCCTGCGCCTGATCGCGGGGGATCTGACACCCCAGTCCGGGACGGTCGGCCACAGCGGCGGCATCGGCGTGATGCGCCAGTTCATCGGTAGCGTGCGGGACGACTCGTCCGTCCACGACCTGCTGCTCTCCCTGGCCCCGCCGCGCGTCCGGTCGGCCGCCGAGGCGGTGGAAGCGGCCGAACTCGCGATGATGGAACGCGACGACGAGCCGACCCAACTCCGCTACGCCACGGCCCTGTCAGGCTGGGGCGACGCGGGCGGCTACGAGATCGAGGTGCTCTGGGACGCCTGCTGCGTCGCGGCCCTCGGCATCTCCTATGACGGGTGCCGCTGGCGCGAAGTCCGCACCCTCTCCGGCGGCGAGCAGAAGCGCCTGGCCCTCGAAGCCCTCCTCCGCGGCCCCGACGAGGTCCTTCTCCTGGACGAGCCCGACAACTACCTGGACGTCCCGGGCAAACGCTGGCTGGAAGAACGACTGCGCGAAACACCCAAAACAATCCTCCTCGTCTCCCACGACCGCGAACTACTCGACCGTTCCGCCGACCGCATCGTCACCGTCGAGGCGGGCCGCGTCTGGATCCACGGCGGCCGTTTCGCCACCTACGCCGCCGCCCGCCGCGACCGCAACGAGCGCCTCGAAGAACTGCGCCGCCGCTGGGACGAGGAGCACGCGAAGCTCAAGGAACTCGTCAACACCCTCCGCACCAAGGCCACGGTCAATGACGGCTTCGCGTCCCGCTACCGCGCCGCCCAGACGCGCCTGCGCAAGTTCGAGGAGGCGGGCCCGCCCGAGATCCCGCCCCGCGACCAGAACCTCAAGATGCGCCTGCACGGAGGCCGCACCGGCAAACGCGCGGTGGTCTGCGAGGACCTCGAACTGACGGGCCTCATGAAGCCCTTCGACGCGGAGGTCTGGTACGGCGAGCGCGTGGCGGTCCTGGGCTCGAACGGCTCCGGCAAATCTCACTTCCTGCGCCTGCTCACGGCCGTCGCCGAAGCACTTCCCCGAGGCGCGACGCCCGTCGAACCGGTCGCGCACACCGGCGTCGCCCGCCTGGGCGCCCGCGTGGTCCCCGGCCTGTTCGCGCAGACCCACGCCCGCCCAGACCTGGCGGCCCGCACCCCGTGCGAAATAGTCATGACCGAACACGCCCGCCTACGCAACGACGCCATGAGCGCCCTGGCCCGCTACGAACTGAACGTCTGCGCGGAACAACCCTTCGAAACCCTCTCAGGCGGCCAACAAGCACGCCTGCAAATCCTTCTCCTGGAACTGGGCGGCGCCACACTCCTCCTCCTAGACGAGCCAACCGACAACCTGGACCTGGCCAGCGCCGAAGCCCTCCAAGAGGGCCTGGAGTCCTACGAGGGCACGGTCATCTCCGTAACCCACGACCGCTGGTTCGCCCGCTCCTTCGACCGCCACCTGATCTTCGGCGCCGACGGCACCGTCTACGAGTCCCCCGACCCCATCTGGGACGAAACCCGAGTAGCCCGCCCCCGCTGATCGAGGGCGGGAGGCCGCTCGAAGTAGGCGACGCTCGCCATGGGACGGCGCGGCCGGTGGGCCCGGGGGGACGTCCACCGGCCGCGCCGGGCTCATCGGATCCTGGCCTTGGCGCTCTCGGCCTGCCGGACCAGCGCGTCCCGCAGCAGCGGCGCGGTGGGGAACATGAGCGTCGGCTCGATACCCACCCGAGGGTCGTGCAGGCTGGCCACCCACTCCCCCAGCCGTCCGTCCTGCTTGACGGCCCGCCAGATCCGCCACCCCGCAAAGTCGGCCCGCAGCCGCTCCAACTCCATCTCGTCCTGCGCTCGCGTGTCCATCGCTGAATGCCTTCGGTCTCGTCCTGCCTTCCGATTTCCGTGACCAGCGTCACAGGGTCGGCTACGCTCAGCTACAGGACCAACACACACCGGACGGCACCCCGATCCCAGACAGGGCACCCCCCAAATGCCGAAGGACCAAGACGGCTACACCCGTGACCCGTTGCTTCGAACGTTCGGCGCGGTCCTGCGCGCCCACCGAGAAGCAGCCGGCCTATCGCGCCCACAACTCGCACAGGCCCTCGGATGCCAGGCGAGCTGGATAGAAAAGCTGGAGACGGCGCAGAAGCCACCGTCCGAGCCCACGGCCGACGACTTGGACGTGTTCTTCAAGACTCAGGCACGGGCGTTCTGGCACATGTGGCGAGAGATCAAACGGGAAGGCAAGCACCTGGCCGCTCCGCCCGGCTTCTCAAGGTATGCGCAATTCGAAACCGCTTGCGTCTCAATGCGATGCTTCGAAGCGCAGGTAGTGCCTGGTCTACTGCAAACCCCTGCCTATGCGCAGGCCGTGATGAGTTCGGGCCTCCGACCCGACGTGTTGGAGGAGCGCGTCTACGCCCGCTTGGAGCGACAGGAGATCCTCGCGCGTGACGACGCGCCACGCATGTGGTTCGTCCTCGACGAGGCTGCACTCCGGCGTCCTGTCGGCGGCCCGAAGGTAATGCATGACCAGTTGGCCAAGTTGGTCGACGTGGCCACGATAAACCCGCGGGTCGAAATCCGAATGCTGCCTTTCTCATCCGTGACCTACGCCGGGCTGGACGGTTCCTTCTTCGTTCTAAGCCTTCCTGGAGGATTGGACGTCGCCTACCATGAAGGCCCCGAGATCAGCCACCTCATCGAGGACGGAACGACGGTGGCGGAGTACAGAGTACGTTTCGACCTGGTCATGGGTGAGTCGCTCCGAGCAGGCGAGTCTCTCAAGGCGATCCAGCAGATCCAGGAAGGCTACGAGTGAGCACCACAGATCGGTCGGCACCCCAGTGGCGCAAGAGCAGTCGCAGCAGCGGCCAAGGCGGCGCATGCGTCGAGGTCGCGGCCCTCACCCCCACCATCGCCGTCCGCGACTCCAAGAACCCCGACGGCCACCGTCTCGCCCTCACCCCCGGCACGTGGCAAGCCCTCACCGACCGCATCAAACGCGGCGCACACGACCTCCCCTGACATGCAAGTAGGGGTCACGCGGTGAAGTCAGAGCAGGGTGCCGCCGAGTTCTGAGGTCTTGATCATCACCAGGGCGGTCAGTAGGACGAGCATGGCTGCGGCGGCGCCCGCTTGGACGAGGACACGCCGTTCTCTCGGCGCGTAGGCGAAGGCCAGGGCGATGGCGCCGCCCGCCAGGAGGCCGCCTAGGTGGCCCTGCCACGCGGTGATTCCGGCTGAGACGACCAGCCAGATCATCGCGAACACGACGAGCCGGTTGGCCTCGTGCATGGGGTGGCCGAGCCGACGCATGAAGATCCAATAGGCCGCGGTGAGCCCGAAGATCCCACCCGAGGCGCCGATCGCGTTCATGCCCGGGTCGATCAGGTAGCCGAGGACCGAGCCGCCGAGCGCGGCCAGCAGGTACAGGGCGAGGAAGCGCCACCGGCCGAGCATCTCCTCCGTCGGCCGGCCGAGCCGCCACAGCCACCACATGTTGAGGACGATGTGCAGGATCCCGAAGCCGCCCTCCGTGGGCAGCAGGTGCACGAACGCGGAGGTGATCAGTCGGTACCACTCGCCGTACGCGACACCAATCGCCTCGAACCCCGGGTACGTCCCGCCGTCGGCCGCGTACATCCCGCCGTCCGGGCCGATGAGACCCATGCCGAGGGATCCGAGTTTGTCGGCCAGGTCTGGCTTGGCCAGCTCGCCCAGGTACACCAGCACGTTCACGGCTATCAGGACGTAGGTCGCCCAAGGCGTGACCGAGACCTTGCCACCGAACACCGTGCGCGACTGCCGGACGGTCTTGTTGCCCTCGCGCACGCATTCGACGCACTGCTGCCCCACCGCGGCCTCGCGCATGCAGTCGGGGCAGATGTAGCGGTCGCACCGAGTGCAGCGCACGTAGGTCTCGCGCTTGGGATGCCGGTAGCACGCGGGGGCCTCTTGCCGCTCGCCCTGGGTCGTCGTCATGATCCAACCTCTCCGAAGGCGCGTGATCATACCGCCACCCGCCCGGCGCAACATCAATGCCCCGGCAACCCCCGCATTCACGAGTGCCCCCGCGCAACCGGACCGAAGGCATCATTGGGCCGACGCGCCGGTCATCGAACCGCCCGACCAAGACATCAATGTGAAATGAACGTGACGAAATACCGGACGTTGTCAGCCGGTGACACATTGAAGCGTTAACTCATCCATCGACCCATAATGGCCAAGAATCCTTACCGGCCTTGCCAAACTCTGCCGAGCACCTACGATCATCAATCGAAAGGAGACATGGCGGCCAGAGGGATAGCCTTGTAGCGGCCACGCCGCGGTGGGGCATGCGCACTCCGTCTTCTTTCCACACCCCGCAGCACAGTCACGGCACCCGAGTGGAAGGAAAGAACGTGATGAAACGCGGGCTCATCTGCGCCGCGCTCGCGGCGGCTCTCCTCGGCGGCGCTGCTCCCACTGCTCTCGCGGACACGGCTGGGAACGCCGGCGCACCCGCCAACCTCAAGTCGGCACAGGTCGCGGAGCGCACTTCCCCGCGCGCCCCGCGGACCTATGTCTACGGCCACTACATGTCCCTGGAGGTGTGCACGGGTATAGCGGCTGAGCTGCTTCTTTACGACTTCGTGTACTACGCCTGGTGCGAAGCGCCCAGTCCGTACACCCTCTACATCTACGCTGACCTCGGCCGCCAGCCACTACCGAAGGTGGCCCGCATGTCATAGGGGCGCGACTCCCAGCGTCTTCCCAGTGACATCGAAGTTCTCGAAGAGGCCGGTGGCCATCAGAGCATCGTCCAGGAGCGTGTCCATCCGGACGAGGGCCTTAAGCGGGCTCGCGGCCCGGATGGACGCGCTCAAGGTGACCGCAGTATAAAGGTCTTCTGAGAAGGATACGGAGATTCTGTCCAATACTCCGGCAGCAAGATTCCTCACCTCATTTTCCAGAGCCTCACGGCGGTCAGCCGGGATGCCCCCTCCCGTATAACTGAGCTGGATCGTCGCGCGATATCCTCTGCCCGCGAACACTGCAGGCGGTTCCCACTGTGCAGACATAACCGATAACCATTTCCCTCTGCGGCATCCCAGGAAACCCAAGCTAATTCAGGGGGCCGTTCCGCGCCTCGCCCCGTCCCAAGGTGGCCAGCCGCGCGCCGTGTCCGCCCGTGACCTGATTGACGCCATCCCGCACCGAGATGAGACTGAGGCGCCGCGGCGCGCCGATGAGTTTTGTCGGTGGCGGGGGTCAGTATCGGCGGTCGAAGCATGTCTGACGGCGCTCGGAGGGAGCAGCCATGAGCGGAGTGCGGGTTCTGGTCGGTACGCGGAAGGGCGCGTTCATCCTTACGGCGGACGGGGCGCGGAAGGACTGGGAGGTCAGCGGGCCGCACTTCGGCGGGTGGGAGATCTACCACGTCGCCGGATCGGCCGCCGACCCGTCGCGGCTCTACGCCTCGCAGTCGACGGGGTGGTTCGGGCAGCTGATCCAGCGGTCCGACGACGGGGGCGCGACGTGGCGGCCGGTGGGGAACGAGTTCGCCTACGAGGGCGTGCCCGGGACGCACCAGTGGTACGACGGCACGCCGAAGCCCTGGGAGTTCAAGCGGGTCTGGCATCTGGAGGCGTCGCCGACGGACCCGGACACCGTCCACGCGGGGATCGAGGACGCCGCGCTGTTCCGGTCCGTCGACGGCGGGGCGACGTGGCAGGAGTTGCCGGGGCTGCGCGAGCACGGGTCCGGGCCGTCCTGGCAGCCGGGCGCCGGCGGGATGTGCCTGCACACGATCCTGCGGGATCCCGTGGACGCGGCGCGCATGTACGTGGCCATCTCGGCGGCGGGCGCGTTCCGGACGGACGACGCCGGCAAGACGTGGAAGGCGATCAACCGCGGGCTGCGCTCGGAGGGCATCCCCGACCAGGACGCCGAGGTCGGGCACTGCGTGCACCGCATCACGATGCACCCGTCGCGCCCCGAGGTGCTGTACATGCAGAAACACTGGGACGTCATGCGCAGCGACGACGCGGGCGAGAACTGGCATGAGATCAGCGGCGACCTGCCGAGCGACTTCGGGTTCCCGATCGCCGTCCACGCGCACGAGCCGGACACCGTGTACGTCGTCCCGATCAAGAGCGACTCCGAGCACTACCCGCCGGAGGGGCGACTGCGCGTCTACCGCAGCCGCGTCGGCGGGAACGAGTGGGAGCCGCTGACCGCCGGTCTGCCGCAGGAGCACTGCTACGTGAACGTCCTGCGGGACGCGATGGCCGTCGACTCGCTTGATTCGTGCGGCGTCTACTTCGGCACGACGGGCGGGCAGGTGTACGCGTCGTCCGATGCCGGGGACACGTGGGAGCCCATCGTCCGCGACCTGCCGGCCGTGCTGTCGGTGGAAGTCCAGACGCTGCCATGATCCGCG
Source organism: Actinomadura sp. (assembly GCF_044508335.1). Classification (NCBI taxonomy): domain Bacteria; kingdom Bacillati; phylum Actinomycetota; class Actinomycetes; order Streptosporangiales; family Thermomonosporaceae; genus Actinomadura; species Actinomadura sp. Next base: position 1,858 of record NZ_JBIQHY010000052.1, on the reverse strand, counting down.
TCGTGCTGCCCGCGCACCTGCGCGTGCTCGCCGGTGTGCGGGGCGAGGTGGAGCTGGACGTTCCCGGGCCGGTCACGCTGTGCACGGTCCTGGACGCCCTGGAGGCCCGGTATCCGGTGCTGCGCGGGACGATCCGCGACCGCGCCACCGGACGCCGCCGCGCGTTCGTCCGCTTCTTCGCCTGCGAGGAGGACCTCTCCCACGACCCGCCGGAGAGCGTCCTCCCCGAGCGGGTCGCAGGGGGCGCCGAACCCTTCATGGTCGTCGGCGCCATGGCCGGCGGCTGACCCGTCGACCGTGGCCGAAGTGCGACATTTTCGTGGCGTGCCGTCTCCTTGATGTCTCTAGCCTGGTCCGCCGGATCGAGGCGAGGAGACGGCGATGAGCGTGAGTTTCGACGTGGCCTACGGCGACCACGCGGTACTGGACGCGGTGGCGGCGCTACGGACCGGGGACCGGCGGCCCGCCGCCGCGTTACTTCGGGAGACCGGCGGCGACTGGGACCGCAAGGAGCACCGGGTCGGCAGGCTCGCCCTCGACACGAAGTGCCACCGGGCGATCGCAGAATGGGCGGCGGCCGAGCCGGGCAGTGCCGACGCCCAGATGGTCAACGCGAAGGCCCTGGTGGTCCAGGCTTGGAATATCCGCGGCGGCGCCTACGCCAGGTACGTTCGCAAGAGCGCCTGGTCCGGCTTCTTCGAGCGGCTCCAGGCCGCCGACTCCGTCCTGCCGACCGTCATCGCACAGGCGCCGGACGACCCCACGCCGTGGGCGATCGCGGTCCAGCTGGCCCGCGGGCTGCAGGTCCCCCGCCAGGAGTTCCAGTTCCGCTGGGACGGGCTCGTCCAGCGCGACCCGGGGCACGTCGGCGGGCATTACCATGCGCTGCAGTACCTGTGCGCCAAGTGGAGCGGCTCCCACGACGAGATGTTCGCCTTCGCCGACGGGGCGTCGGCCGGCGCGCCGCCCGGCTCGCCGCTGCACGTGCTGCCGTTGTTCGCGGTGATCGAGTACGCGATGGCCCTGGCGGACGGCCGGGTGCGGGGCGAGACCGAGGCCCGTTTCTGGAAGGGTCCCCGGGCCGCCCAGGCGGTCGACCGGGCCGTGGAGCTCTGGGAGCGGCCCGTCGCCGAGCGCGGGGCACCGCCGCACGCCAGGGCGGTGTTCGACCGCATGCACCTGGCCTTCTGCGCCTCGCGGGTCGGTTCCGGGGCCGTCGCCGCCCGCCAGTTTCGGGCCATGGGCCCCTACTGCTCGGACATGCCGTGGGCATGCTTCGTCATCCTGCCCCGGTTCCGGACCCGCGTACACCGCTGGATCACCCTGGCCGTCCATCGGCGTCCGTGAGGGCGGCGTGTCCCGGGTGAGCAGGGACAGAAGCCCTGTCCGGGTTCGGGCGTGGGCGGATAAAGTGCCCGCGTGCGGGTGGTCGTGACTGGGGCGGCGGGGTTCATCGGGAGCCATGTGGTCGACGCGCTTTCGGGCGCGGGGCACGAGGTTCTCGCCGTTGACGCGCCCTCGCGGTCGCTCACTCCCCAGGTGGCGCGGCGGACGTGGGCGGAACTCCAGGTGCGGCCCGGGGTCGTCGCGGCTGATATTGACCTTGCCGTGGACGAGTTGGACGCCGTCGCCGCGGCGGACGTCGTCGTCCATCTGGCGGGGCGGCCGGGCGTGCGGGACTCGTGGGGGCCCGGACGGGCCGTAGCCGAGCGGGACAATGTGACCGCTACGCGGCGCCTTCTCGCGGCGTGCATGGAGGCGCGGCGCAGGCCGAAGGTCGTGGTCGCGTCGAGTTCGTCGGTGTACGGGTCGGCGGGGCGCAGGCCGAACCGGGAGGACGACCCGCTGCGGCCCGAGA
>NZ_JBIQHY010000186.1:0-8704 GCF_044508335.1 Actinomadura sp. | reverse complement strand
ACAAGGCGTGGGACCTCCTCTCCTGGAAGCCCGAGTACACCATCGAGGACGCCATACGCCACTCCCTGCAGTGGGCCGAACGCCGCCGCGACCTCGACGTCGCCTGACCCCTCGCCCGGGGCGCGCCGCCTCCGGGCGCCGCGCCGCAGCCCCTGGTCCGGCGCGTCCGGCCTCCTCCTTCCGCCGGAGGCCGGACGCGCCGCGGCCCGTCGCGGGGCGGCCCGCCGACCGCCCCGCGACCGGCCGGGGACCGCCGCGCGCGCCGCCGCGCGCGGATGCCGCCCGTCCCCGCGGGAGTATGATCCACCGGCAGCCCGCGGCGGAAAGAGGTGCTCAATGGCGGTCGCACGTCCCAAGAATTGGGTGGCGAACAGGCCGGTCCAGGATTCCCGGCTGGCCTGGGAGGCCGCAGTTCCCGAATTGGCCCGGCGATCAAGGAATTGGTGGACCGCCCCTCTCCGGATTCTCGGTGCCGCGGTTCCCAACCGGCGCGCGAACGGCGGCATGGAAGGCGGCGGCTCGACCGGTTTCGCCCGCGAGATCGGCCAGGACGCGTCCAGCGGACGCCTCAAGTCCTACGCGGTTCCCGTCGACGTCGCGGCCGAGCGCCTGACCCCCGAAGAACGGAAGGCGCTCCGCGCCGGAGGCGTCCTCCCGGAATGGTTCTTCGACGCGGTCGAAGAAGAGCGCCGCGCCCAGCGCAAACGCCGTTAGCCCTACCGGAAGGCCTCGATGTTGCGGCGGGCCCATTCGGCGAAGGGGCGGGGCGCGCGGCCGAGCACCCGCTCGACGTCCGGGCTGAGCCGCAGTTCGGGTTCGGCTCGCCGAGGGCTCACCCAGCGCCTGCGCCAGTTGGAGCGCGACGGCCTCGTCGTCCGCACCTACCACCCCGAGGTGCCGCCGCGCGTCGAATACGAGATCAGCGACCTCCGCCGCAGCCTCGGCCCCCTCTTCGCCCACCTCTCCGAGTGGGCCGAGACGAACCTGGAGCACGTCGAGCGCGCCAGGCGGCGCCACGACGGCAGCGGGGCGCCCCGCGGCTGATCAAGCCAGCTCCGCCTTGAAGCCCTGCCGCCAGGACGGGTAGCGCAGCTCCCAGCCGAGTTCCCGCTTGGCCTTGGCGTTGGAGAACCCGCGCCCCTCCGTCATCATGATCACCGCGACGTCGCCGGCCAGGGGGCGGGCCAGCCACGCGGGGACCTTCAGCGGGCGCTTCGCTCCCGCGCACTCGGCCACGTAGGGCAGCCACTCCGCGGCCGGGGCCGGCTCGTCGTCGACGATCGCGAACACCCCCCGCGCCTTCTGCTCCACGGCGAGGACGGTGGCGGACGCCGCGTCGTCCAGGTGCACCCACGAGCAGTATCCGGTGCCTCCGCCGACGACCGGGAACTGCCGCTTGCGCACCGGCCCGACCAGGTCGTCCATGGCGCCCGGGCCGTAGAACCAGCCGTAGCGCAGGACGGCGCCGCCCGCCTTGAGGACCGCCTCCTCGACGTGGCGGATCGCCTTCATCCCCGGTTCGGCGGGGGTGCCCGCCATCGGGTCGACCGGGTCCTCCTCGGTCTTCACCCGGCCGCCCTCGCGGATCCCGTTCCAGGCGCCGTAGCTCTGCGCGACGAAATGGGGGACGCCGTTCGCCTCGGCGGCGGCCAGCAGGTTGTCCGTCCCCTCGGTGCGGAGGCGGTTGGTGCCCGCGAACCACCGGTCCATGTGCTTCATGTCGGCCTTGCCCGCGTGCGCCGCGGAGATCGCGGTCATCTGGTGGACGATCACGTCCGGCCGGGCGGCCGCGACCGCCTCGTTGACCGAGGCCGCGTCCAGCCCGTCCATGACGACGCCGTCCGCGCCCATGTCCTCCAGCAGGCCGAGCTTGGCCTCGCTCGTCGCCGTGGCCGTCACCTGGTGGCCGCGCTCCAGCAGCTGCGGCACCAGCCTGCGGCCGAGGACGCCCGTCCCGCCTGCCACGAACACTCGCATGACCATCACCTTTCCCTGAATCGGTCTCTACAAGCGGGGACGAGACGGCCCGGCCGACTGTGACATGGGCGGCGGCATGGCGCACGTCACATCCGGGAGGTGTCACAGACCTCCGCGCCCGTCCCGTCGTGAGGGTGCAACCGCGAGAACGTGAGGAGAGCACGATGGAACCGCGCCTGAACCTGTTCGAGAGCCCGGTGATGGGCAAGGTGCTGAAGCACCTCGTCGCGGCGGGCCACGCGATCCCCGACTCGACGCTGCCGCGCTCGACGCAGGAGCTCGTGCGGCTCCGCGTCAGCCAGATCAACGGCTGCGCGTTCTGCGTCGACATGCACAGCAAGGAGGCCGCGCACGCCGGCGAGACCGCGACCCGCCTCAACCTGGTGGCGACCTGGCGCGAGGCCACGGTGTTCACCGAGGCCGAGCGCGCCGCCCTGGAACTGGCGGAGCAGGGCACCCGGATCGCCGACGCGGCCGGCGGCGTCCCCGACGACGTGTGGGCGAACGCCGCCAAGCACTACGACGACGAGCAGCTCGCGGCGCTGGTGTGCGTCATCGCCGTCATCAACGCCTTCAACCGCGGCAACGTCATGACCCAGCAGCCGGCCGGCGACTACCAGCCCGGCCAGTTCGGCTGACGCGCACCGCGCACCAGGGCCGCGGGCGCCGGACGGCGCCCGCGGCCCTGGTGCGTGCGGCGGCACCGCAGGTCAGGCTCCGACCTCTTCCCCGACCCGCGGCATCGGGGCCGCGGCCGGCCGGGGAGTCCGGCGGCCGGGGAGCCACCAGTTGGCCTTGCCGAACAGCTCCATCACCGCGGGGACGAGGACCATCCGGACGACGGTGGCGTCGATGAGCACGGCGACGGCCATGCCCAGGCCGATCTGCTTCACCGAGACGTCCGGGCCGAGCAGGGACGTCGTGAAGACGCAGATCATGATGGCGGCCGCGGCCGTGATGACCTTCGCGGTGCGCGCGAGCCCGCGGGTGACGGCCGCCCGGGTGTCGCCGGTGCGCTCGTACTCCTCCCGGATCCGCGAGACCAGGAAGACCTCGTAATCCATGGACAGGCCGAACAGCAGCGGGAACATCATCATCGGCACCCACGCGGTGACCGGCATCTCGGCCGGGAACCCGAAGAGCGAGCCGAGCCACCCCCACTGGACGATCGCGACGATCACGCCGTAGGCGGCGCCGATCGACAGCAGGTTCATGACGGCCGCCTGCACCGCGATCGTGACTGACCTGACCAGCGCGACCAGCAGCACCAGGGACAACGCGATGACGACCGCGATCATGTAGGGCAGCCGCGAGCCGACCTCGTCGGCGAAGTCGATCGCGGTGGCGTTCGGCCCGCCCACGTAGACGTCGTCGGGGAGCACGCCGTCGCGGAGGCGGTGCACGAGGGCCGGGGTCGCCTCGTCCTGGATCCCGGTCTCCGGGAAGGCCATGAAGAACGCGGCCCGCCCGTCTCTGCTGACCTGCGGCTGCGTGACGAGGGCGATGCCCTCGGTGCGGCCGACGGCCCCGGCGACGGGACGCAGGTCGGCGCCCCCGGAGCCGGCCTCGGTCGCGAAGACCAGCGGCGCGCCGTAGCCGGGGCCGAACCCCTCCGCGAGGATCTCGTAGGACGTGTAGCTGCTCCGGTCGTGGGGCTGCACGCTCGCGTCCGGGAAGCTCAGCCGCATCGACAGCGCGGGCGCGGCCAGCACCAGCAGGCCGGCGCCGGCCAGCACCGCGGCGACCAGCGGCCTGCGCTGCATCATGCCCGCCCACCGCTCGGCGGGGGTGCGGCGCTGCCCGCCGCCCCGCCGCGGCCGCCGCAGCGGGCCGATCCTGCGCCCGGTGAAGCCCAGGAACGCCGGCAGCAGGGTCACCGCGGCGGCCATCGTGACCAGCACGGTCACCGACGCGGCGATCGCCACGCCCGTCATCAGCCGCTGCCCCATGACGACCAGGCCCAGCAGCGCGATCATGACGGTCGTGCCGGCGAACAGCACCGCGTGGCCGGCCGTGGCGATCGCCTTCGCGGTGGCGGCCTCGGGGTCGTCGCCGTCCTGCCGGGCCTCCCTGAAGCGGGTCACGATGAACAGGGCGTAGTCGATGCCGATGCCGAGCCCGATCAGCACCGCGACGAGCACGGTGAAGTCCGGCGCCGGTACCACGTGCCCCACCAGCTTGATCAGCGCGATGCCGCCGAGGATCGCGGTCAGCGCGGTCACGATCGGCAGGCCCATCGCCACCAGCGACCCGAACGCGACGAACAGGATCACCGCCGCCGCCAGCACGCCGATGCTCTCCGCCGGGCCCTGCGCGGGGGTCTCGGCCTTCTCCGCCTGCTCCCCGCCGAGCCCCAGCGTCACCCCGCCGCCGGACGCGTCCTTGACCGTGGTCACCAGGGACTTGACGTCCGCCTTCTCCGGGTCGCCGTCGGTCAGCGGGATGGTCGTGCGGGCGATCCGCCGATCGCCGGTCACCAGCTCCCGGTGCTGGTACGGCGACGCCACCGGCCCGGTGACGGGCGAGGCGTCCAGGTCGGCGATGACCTTCTCGATGGTCCGCCGCGCGGCGGGGTCGTCGATTCCCTTTTCCGCCTTGATCGCGAGAGTGAGCGTGTCGCCCTGCCGTTCGGGGAAGTGCTTTTCGAGCAGTTCCTGTGCTTTGCCGGAGCCGGAGCCGCCGCCGGAGAAGTCGTTGTCGGGTGCGGCGCCGAAGCGGAATCCGGCGACCGCCACGGCGAGCACGCCGGCGATCCAGGCCAGCAGGACCAGGCGCCGGCGCCGGTAGCAGAAGCGGGCGAGCCCCGCCAAGGCTCCGCCCGCACGGGGAGTCTCGGTCGATCTCATTTCTTCCATAAGTCGCTCACATCCGATGAGGGAATGTGAGTCGATCTTGCCTTCCGGGAACGGTGCTGGTCGTCCGCCGAGCGCATGCAATTCGCGCTACCGCCGGCGGCGCAGCCCGTTACCGCGGGAATTGCAGAGGCCGCGGAAGTACTGCGTCCGCAGTAGCCGGCGGCTCGTCTGCGAGCATGAGCCGCACCCGGGCGGCGCCTGGTTAGGGTTCGCGTATGAGCACAGGACTGCGGCGGCTGTGGGCCAGGGGCAGCGGCTGGGCGATCGCGGTCTTCGTGGCCGCGGTGCTGCTGGCCACCGCGCTCGCCGAGGACCACCCCGCCACGGATCTCGCCTGGCTCGGCTACGCGCTGGTGGCCGCGAGCGGCCTGGTGCTGGCCGCCGGGCGCCGCGCTCCGATACCGGTCCTGGCCGCCACCGGGCTCTGCGCGGCGGGATACCAGGCGATCGGCTTCGACGTGCCCGCCGTCGCGTACCTGTTCGCGGTGTACACCGCCTTCCGGGCGGGGCACCGGATCGTCACCGTCGCGGTGAGCGCGGTCCTGCTGGCCGTCCTGCCGCTGGCGATCATGGCCTCGCCGGCGGACGGGTCCGTCGGCGACGCGTTCACCCGGGCCCGCGGCGTCCTGGAGCTGGCCTGGCTGGTCGCCGCGGGCGCCGCGGGCGAGGCGCTGCGGCAGGCCGAGCGGCGCGCGGACGAGGCCGAGCGCACCCGGGAGGAGGCCGCCCGGCTGCGCGCCACCGAGGAGCGGCTGCACATCGCGCGGGAGCTGCACGACTCGCTCACCCACCAGATCTCGATCATCAAGGTGCAGTCCGGGGTCGCCGTCCACCTGGCCCGCAAGCGCGGCGAGCACGTCCCGGAGGCGCTGCTGGCGATCCGCGACGCCGCCCGCGAGGCGAACCGGGAGCTGCGCGCCACCCTCGACACGCTCCGCGACGACGCCAGGATCCCGCCGCACGGGCTCGACCACGTCCCGGAGCTGGTCGAACGCGCCCGGGGGATCGGCCTGAAGACGACGCTCACGATCGAGGGGCAGCGGCACGACGTGCCGGTCGCGGTCGACCGGACCGCCTACCGGATCGTCCAGGAGGCGCTCACCAACACCGCCCGGCATGCCGCCGCCGAGACGGCGACGATCCGGATCGACTACCGTCCGGGCACCCTCGCCGTGCGGGTCGACGACGACGGCAAGGCCGTGCCCGGCGCCGCGCCGGTGCCGGGCACCGGGCTGCTCGGCATGCGCGAGCGCGTCACCGCCCTCGGCGGCCGCCTGCGCGCCGAACCGCGCAGCGAGGGCGGCTTCAGCGTGCAGGCCGAGTTCCCCGTGGGCCGGCCGTCGTGATCCGCGTCCTGCTGGTGGACGACCAGTCGCTGCTGCGCGGCGGGTTCCGCGCGCTGCTCGACGCCGAGGACGACATCGAGGTGGTCGCCGAGGCCGCGGACGGGGCGGAGGCGCTGGCGCTGACCCGCGAGCACCTGCCCGACATCGCGCTCATGGACATCCAGATGCCGGTCATGGACGGCATCGAGACGACCCGGCGCATCGCCGCCGACCCCGCCCTGGCCGGGGTGCACGTCGTCATCCTGACCAACTACGGCTTCGACGAGTACGTGTTCAACGCGCTGCGCGCCGGCGCCGCCGGGTTCCTGGTCAAGGACATCGAGCCGGACGACCTCCTGCACGCCGTCCGCGTCGCCGCGCGCGGCGACGCGCTGCTCGCGCCGTCCATCACCAGGATGCTGATCAGCCGGTACGTGGCGCAGCCGCTCGACCCGGGGGCCGGGACGGCGCTGAAGGAGCTGACCAACCGGGAGCGCGAGGCCGTCGCCCTGGCCGCGCAGGGCCTGTCCAACGACGAGATCGCCGCCCGGATGGTGATCAGCCCGGTGACGGCGAAGACGCACATCAACCGGGCCATGATCAAGCTCCGGGCCCGCGACCGCGCCCAGCTGGTCGTCCTGGCCTACGAGTCCGGCCTGGTGTCGCCCCGGACCGGCTGAGCACGCCGGTCAGCAGGCGGAGCCGGTCTGGGTCAGCAGGCCGAGCCGCCACGGCAGCGAGTTGTAGTCGCCGCCCGCGTCGGGATCCTTGCCCTGGTACAGGTACCGCATGTCGCACGGGCTGATCGTCAGGGTCTGGTCCGTCCCGGCGCGGATCATCTCGCCGTGGCTGATGTCGCTCGTCCAGGGCGTGCCGTCGAAGGTCACGTTGCTCGCGCGGGCGAACGGGTTGCTCTCCTCGGCGGCGAGCGGCGTCCACGACCCGGCGATGCTCGTGGACGTCCAGGAGCGGAAGTACCGCCGGCCGTCGCCGCCGATCGCCTCGACGAGGAGCAGGTAGCGGTCGGTGCCCTGCACCTTGTAGACGTTGCTCGCCTCGAAGAGCCGGTACGCGTTCGAGTCCTGCATCGCGATCACCGGCTCGGAGAAGCCGTCGGGGAAGTTCGCGAGGCTGGTCCGCGACCGGTACAGGTGCCCGTTGTCATCGGACGAGAACAGGTAGCAGTTCGTGTCGTCGCAGATCACCCACATGTCGACCCAGTAGCCGCTGCCGATGTTGTCCCGGATGATGTCCGGCATTCCGGAGTAGAAGTTCTTCGGCGCCGACCAGGAGCCGGGGTCGCTGATGTCGCTGGTCGTCGAGTAGGACGCGTTGCCGGTCTGGTAGACGAGGTACCACTTCTTCTGGGGCGCGAAGTAGAACACCTGCGGCGCGGCCCGGTATCCGGTCCCGATGCCGCTCTGGTCGAGGTAGTACTGCGGCGCCGACCCGGCCTGGGACCAGTCGGTGAAACTCGTGTAGACCAGGTTGTAGCCGGACGAGTTGGCCGTGCTCGCGAACACGTGCCATTTGCCGTTGGCGTAGACGACCGACGGGTCCTTGATTCCGGCGACGTTGTGGGAGGCGTCCGACTTCGGTGCGATGAGCGCGCCGCTGGAATGCCACGTGAAACTCGACGGAAGCGTTCCGGTGTCGTCCGGGGGCGTCGCGGTCGACGTCGGGCCCGGCTCACCGGTGCAGACCGCGCCGTTCAGGGAGAACGCGCCGGGCACGGGGTTGGAGCCGCTCCACGATCCGTTGAATCCGAAGGAGACGCTGCCGCCGGACGGGACGGCCGCGTTGTAGCCGGCGTCGCTCGCGGTCACCGCCGACCCGGACTGGGATTTGACGGCGTTCCAGATCTGGGTGATCTGCTGGCCGGAGCCGAAGGTCCAGCTCAGCTCCCATCCGTTGACCGCGTCGCCCAGGTTGTCGATGGTGACGGCGGCGGTGAAGCCGTTGTTCCACTGGGCCGTGACCTTGTAGTCGACCTTGCACGCGACGGCGCCCCGGGCGTTCTGCGCGGTCAGCAGCCCGGTCACCGCCGAGGCGAGCAGGAGCACGGCCGCCGCGATCACATTCCTGCGGTGCAGGCGGGTGCGGCGCACGGCGAATGGGGGTGGGGACATCATTTACTCCTTGTGCATGATGCTCCCCACCACCCCGGCAGCGGAGTCCGCTCGGTGATCGAGTTTCGAAACCGCGGCCGCGAGTGTCAAGGGTGTATTTCCGGAGATTCAGTGCCGCGCCTTTTACCTGGAGCGATGGCCGGCTGCGCCGTGAAACTTTCATGCGGCCTTGACGCGGGGCGTCCCGGCTGCTTCTGTTAGCGATAACATGCCGCCGCTTCCGCCACCCCGGCGCCCTTGCCGACGGCCGAACGCGACCACCGGCGCCGAGGGCGCTCGTGCTCCTCCGCGCGAGTTGATTCAGCCGCGCGAGTCGAATGGCCGCACGAGTTGATTCAGCCGTATGAGTTGATTCAGCGCGGTGTGAGGGTGACGGGGAATTCGGTGACGCCCCGGACGAAGGCGTTGCGGAGGATCC
>NZ_JBIQHY010000185.1:0-8764 GCF_044508335.1 Actinomadura sp. | reverse complement strand
CCGCGTGCGCCGGGGTTTTCGCGTTCGAACTAGCGTACTACTCCGCGGCGGCACTTTCGATTCACATAGCTGGACCCGGAAATTCGCCACAATCCCGCTATGGATAGCTCACAAACCCGACGTCAACCGAACGCCATTCTCGAATCATATTCGGGAATCCATCATGGCGAAGATGATCAAAGGGGTCCTGCTGAGAGCCTGCGGGGCAGGGAGTGAATCAGGTTGGCGGCACGACCGGCAACCACCAAACGTTCCTTAGGTCGACCCCATGCTGCAGCCTCATCCAGTTCGGATGCGCCCGGCCGGATTGGCCTCACAACGGCATCCGGCAGCCATTGTGCGCCCGTACCAAATGGCTCGGCAGCCAGGATCCGAGGCCAGGACGTCATGGCTGGGGCGACAGCCATCGTTGAGGAGCGGCCAGACGGCGGCACCGAGCCCGCGCGGCAGACAACGCCGAGTGAGGACTCGGGCTGGACGTGTTCGAAGAATCGCAGTTGTCCGCCGGGCCTCGGTACACCGAGCATCTCGGTGAGCGCGGCGTCGAGGTCGGGGAACCACTTGGCCCCCAGCAAGATCACTTTTCACGCCTGGAGAGACATCTCCACAGACCGGGGCCCAGATGGGTCCCGAACGTCACTGGCCTCCTTGCAATGACTGCGACGCCTGTGGGACGTCGGCGCGTCTCGCTTATGGGCATGCGGCGCTAAGTCCGCAGGCCTCGGTTGCTGCAGGAGCGGTTGCACTCGAGACGGAGAGGAATTGGCGGAGGTACGAGGAAGGTCCTCCGTGGGAGAGGTAGTCACTGAGTTGCCGGCTGCGGGCGGTCAGGGCTTGGAGGACGAAGTCGAGGGCGGCTTGGAGCTGGAGCGAGTTGGCGGTTTCGCCGCGCCAAATCCACAGGCGGGTTTCGGTGCCGTCCGGGTGGGAGGGGCACAGTTCGCTTCCCTCGGCCCGGATGGTCGGCGAGGCGGTGATCTGGTGTTCCAGTGCCTGGTCCCAGGTAGAGATGGTTCGCGGCGTGATCTTCAGGGCGATGCCGAGCTGGTCGGCGAATGGGCGGACGGTGTCGATGGCCCGGTCGAGCACGGTGAGCGTCTCATCGCAGGAGCCGCATGAGGCCTCTTCTCCCATTGCCACAGTCCAATAGTCGACGACCAGGGGTGTTCTGGGGGCGGAGCCGGCGGCGTCGGATGCCGTGGCGGCGTGCGCGGTGGTGGTCACGAGGTTCCTTCCTTCTGGTCGTTGGCCGACGGGGCGCAGGAGGCGCTTGTGGTGAAGTCGTCGCGGGCGCGTTCGAGCGCGTCGGCGATGCCGCGCAGTGTCTCGGCGAGTGGGTCGAATTGGATCTCGTAGAGGACGCTCCGCCCGGTCTTGGTCGCCCGTAGGACGCCTGCAGCCCGTAGAAGGGCGAGGTGTCGGGAGACGACGGACAGGTCTACGTCGAGGCATTCGGCGAGTTCCGAGACTGAGCAGGCGCGGCAGCGCTCGGCGAGCAGATCCACCAGGCGGACACGCGTGGGGTCGCCCAGAGCGCGGAAGAGCTGGTGGCCCAGCACCGCACCAAGATCGCCCGTCGACTCAGGGTTGTTCACTTGCACAAGTATGCAAATATTAGCCTTGTGTGGCAAGCAGGAGCGTTTGTGGGTTTCGTCAGGCGATACCCGGTAGCGACGGGGTCAGGAGAGCGCGTCCCAGGGCGGCGAGATCGTCGTCGAGGTGGGGGCGTCGGCGCAGGTGTTGGATGCGGGCCAGGTCGTTGACGATGGCGAGGACGGCCTGGGTGATCACGCGGGCTTCGGGTTCGGTGAGGTCGGGTGTCTCGGTGGTGAGCAGTTGGACCCATTCGCCGACGTAGTCGTGTTGCAGGCGGCGGATTGTGCGTCGTTGGTCGTGGGGTAGGTGGACGACCTCGGTGATCAGTGCGCCGGTGAGGTGGCTGGAGGTCAGGGTCAGGTCGATGTAGGACCGGAGAAGTCGGGTGAGTGCCTGGCCGGGGGTGGACGCGGTGGCGAAGATGCGGCCGGCGTCCATGTGCAGGGCGTCGGCGGCGCGGGTGAGGGCCGCGACGAGGAGTTCGGACTTGGCGGTCACGTGGTTGTAGATGCCGGCGCCGCTGATGCCGGCGGCGGCGCCTATGTCCTCCATGCTGACGGCCTGGTAGCCGTGTTCGCCGAACAGGCGGGCGGCGGCGTCGAGGACGGATTCTCTGCGGGACGCGCGGGAGAGCCCGGTGTTGGTCTCGGTGTTGGGGCGGTCGGGCCTCTCCTGGGAGTCGGGGAGCGCGGTGTGGATCACGGCACCTCCGAGTTGCCGCAGGAGGGCGTGGAAGCGAGCGCGGGGAAGTTGGGCGCTGTGGTGGGAGGGGCTGGCGAAGACGGCGAACAGTGCCCAGGTCAGCAGGTCGGCGTCGGCTGTGGTGAGGCCGGGTCTGGCTGCTTGGATGACCGGGGCGGTGTTCTCGGCGACGCCGCGGAAGCGGTGGCGTAGCCGGTCGCGGTCGGCGTCGGGAAGGTTCCGGGATTCGCGTTGCCAGAGGACTCCCAGGTCGCGGCGGTCCAGCGTGAGGGAGGCCATGACGTCCAGGAGGGTGTCGATGTCTCCTGGTGCGGTGTCGCGGACGGCGGTCTCGAACGCGGAGAGGCCGTCGTCGACGGTGCGGGCGAGCAGTTCCTGCTTGTTGCGGAAGTGGCGGTAGAGGGCCCCGGCCGTGATGCCGACCGCGCCGGCGATCTGGTCCATCGTGACGGTGTGGTAGCCGTGCTGGTGGAACAGGTCGGCGGCGGCGGTCACGATCTGCGCCTTGCGGTCGCGTGGGCGCCTGCCGCGTGCCGGATGCGTGCTCGTCCGGGTCATCGCGGTCTTGTCCTCGGTCGGCATCACGTGGGGAATGTTAGGTCCGTTCAGGAGTAGCCGCCGCCGCAGACGACGACCTGGCCGCTGATGTAGTCCGACTCTGGCAGGCACAGCAGGTAGACCGCTCCGGCGGCTTCCTCGGGGGTGCCGGCCCGGCCGAGCGGGATCATCTGCTCCATGGCGGTGAGCAGGCCGGGGTTGACGCCGACCTTGATCTGGCGTCCTTGCACGTCGATGGTGGAGTCGCTGTCAGCGGCGGCTTCGGTGAGGCGGGTGCGGATGAGGCCGTAGGCGACGGCGTTGACGTTGACCGCGTAGCGGCCCCATTCCTTGGCGAGGGTCTTGGTGAGGCCGACGATGCCGGCCTTGGCGGCGCTGTAGTTGGCCTGGCCGGCGTTGCCGCCGAGCCCGGCGATCGAGGAGATGTTGACGATCTTGCGGTGGACGCGCAGGCCGCCGGCTTGTTCGGCCTTGGCGCGGGCGCCGATGACCGGCTGGACGGCGCGCAGGATGCGGAACGGCGCCTTGAGGTGGACGTCCAGGATCGCGTCCCACTGTTCGTCGGTCATCTTCTGGATGACGCTGTCCCAGGTGTAGCCGGCGTTGTTGATCACGATGTCGACGCCGCCGTAGGTGTCGACGGCTGTCGCGACGAACCGGTCGGCGAAGTCTTCGTCGGTGACGCTGCCGACGCAGGCGACGGCCTCGCCGCCGGCGGCTTTGATCGTCGTCAAGGTCTCCTCGGCCGGTTCGGGGTCGAGATCGTTGATGACGACGCGGGCGCCGTGGCTTGCGAGTTTGAGGGCGATGGCGCGGCCGATGCCGCGGCCGGAGCCGGAGACCAGGGCGATCTTGCCGTCGAGTGTTCCCACGGGAGTCCTTTCCGGTGCTGTCATGCCAGTGCGATGAGGGCTTGGCCGCGCAGCGAGATGGTGCCGTCGTTCAGTGCCACTTGGAGGTCGAGGCGGGCGCGGCGTTCTCCGTCGCCGTCCTCGATCGCGGTGACCTGGCCTGTGCAGATCGGCTCGGCGTGTAGCGGGATGATGGAGGTGAAGCGGACGCTGTAGGAGCGGATGCGATCCTGAGTGACCCAGCCGGTCAGGAGCCGGCCGAGGTAGGCCATGGAGAGCATGCCCTGCGCGAAGACGTCGTCGAGCCCGGCGTTGCGGGCGGCGTCGATGTCGATGTGGATGGGGTTGTGGTCGCCTGATGCGCCCGCGTACAGGGCCAGCGTCGTCCGGCTGATCTTCGGTAGCCGCAGGGGCGGCAGTTCGTCGCCCTCGTGCAGGTCGGTGAGGGGGGTCATGCTTCCGCCTTCTCCTGCTGGACGACGATGACGTTGCTCAGGTCGGCGATCGGCCGGCCGGCTCTGGTGACATGGGTCTGGCGGACGAGGAACCGCAGCGCGCCGCCCTTGCGCTCGTAGTCGTCGGTGATGCGGGATTCGAAGGTCAGGCTGTCGCCGGCGTGGCAGAGCGCGTGGTAGGTGAAGCTCTGCTCGCCGTGCAGGACCCGGTCGAGGTTGATTCCGGCCTCGGTCAGGAAGGCGAAGGGGTCCGGCCGGTCCATCTCCAGGCAGAACAGGAAGGTCGGGGGAACGGGCAGGTCGCGGTGGCCGGCGCCGCGGGCGGCGTCGAGGTCGGTGTAGACGGGGTCGGTTTCCCCGATGGCCTTGGCGAACAGCCGCAGCCGTCCGCGCTCTACATCGACGGTCGACGGCGGCGTGGACAAGCCGATCGCTGGTGATCCGGCCATCTCAGCAGGTCCTCTCGTAGAGGGTGACCACGGCGGCGCCGCCGAGCCCGATGTTGTGCTGGAGAGCCAGCCGGGCGTCCTCGACCTGCCGGGCGTCGGCCTGGCCGCGCAGCTGCCAGACCAGCTCGGCGCACTGCGCGAGGCCCGTGGCGCCGAGGGGGTGTCCCTTGGACAGCAGCCCGCCGGACGGGTTGGTGACGACCTTCCCGCCGTAGGTGTTGTCGCCGTCCAGGACGAACTTCTCCGCAGTCCCCTCGGGGGTGAGCCCGAGCGCCTCGTAGCTGATCAGCTCGTTGGTGGTGAAGCAGTCGTGCAGCTCCACCACGTCGATGTCGTCGGGCCCTACGCCGGCATCGGCGTAGACGCGCTCGGCCGCGGCCCGGCTCATGTCGTAGCCGACGACCTTCATCATGTCTCCGGCGTCGAAGGTGGACGCGGTGTCGGTGGTGAGCGCCTGGGCGCGGATGGCGACGGAGGCGTCCAGGCCGTGCCGCCGCGCGAAGTCGGTGCTGCAGACCACCGCGGCCGCCGCGCCGCAGGTGGGCGGGCAGCACTGCAGGCGGGTCAGCGGCCCGTAGATGCGCGGGGACGCCAGCACCTCCTCCTCGGTCAGCGCCGTCCGGAACACCGCGTAGGGGTTCGCGGCGGCGTGGCGCCGCGCCTTGACCGAGATCCTGGCGAACGTCTCGGGGGCGGTGCCGTGCGCGTCGGCGTAGGCCTGGCCGGCGCCGCCGAACAACTGCGCGGCGACCGGTGCGTGCGCGTCCGCTCCCTGGATCTGCGCCATCGCCGTCTCGGAGCGTTCGAGGGGGTCGGGGCGGTCGTCCCAGACGCTGGCGAGGGCGCCCGGGCGCATCTGCTCGAAGCCGACGGCCAGCACGCAGTCCACCTCGCCGCTCTGGACGGCCTGGCGGGCCAGCCACAGCGCAGAGGAGCCGGTGGAGCAGTTGTTGTTGACGTTGACGATGGGGATGCCGGTCTGCCCGAGGCTGTACAGGGCCGCCTGGCCGCAGGTGGAGTCGCCGTAGACGTAACCGGCGTAGGCCTGCTGCACCTGGCGGTAGTCGAGGCCCGCGTCCGCCAGCGCGACGCGGGCGGCTTGCTCGGCGAGCACCGTGTAGGGGGTGCCCGCACTGGGCTTGGAGAACGGGGTCATCCCGACCCCGGCGATCTGAACGAAACGGTCCACGCAGAACCTCCGCACTGGTGTCGTGCTGCTTACTCTTGCCAACGGAGGTTAATCCATATTTACTTACGCCACCAAGTGCCCACTACAGACGCATGCTGCGATCTCAGGATCCACCATCGAATCTTCACTCTGGAGGGGTGATGGCGCTGCCTTCCCGGCTCGACCGCCTAGCGCTCCCACTCGTGGCCGCCCCGATGACCGACGTGTCGGGGCCCGACCTGGTGACCGCGGCGTGCCGCAACGGCGTGGTGGGCTCCTTCCCCACCCACAACGCGCGGACGCCGTCCGAGCTCGACGGCTGGCTGGAGCAGATCACCGCCGGCCTGGCCGACCTGGAGGACGAGGCCGCACCGTTCGCCGCGAACCTGGTCGTGCACCGCTCGAACCAGCGGCTCGCGGGGGACGTCGCCTCCCTGATCCGCCATGAGGTGCCCCTGGTCATCACCAGCGTCGGGTCGCCCGCTCCCGTCCTGGCCCCGCTGCAGGACGCGGGCTGCCTGGTCTTCGCCGACGTCGCGAGCATGCGGCACGTCCAACGCGCGATCGACGCCGGCGTGGACGGCCTGGTGCTGCTGACAGCGGGCGCCGGCGGCCAGACGGGCTGGGCCAACCCGCTGTCGTTCGTCCGGGCCGTCCGCGGCCAGTTCGACGGGCCCATCGTCCTAGCCGGAGGCGTGTCGGACGGCGTCGCCCTGTGGGCCGCCCAGGCCCTGGGCGCCGATCTGGCCTATATGGGCACCAAGTTCATCGCGACCACCGAGAGCCTCGCCGACGACGCCTTCCGCCAGGCACTGGTCGAATCGTCCCTGGACGACGTCACCCTCACCACCGCCCTGAGCGGTCTACCGGCCAACTTCCTGGACGGATGGTTGAAGAAGGCGACGGCGGACGCCCCGCCGCAGGGCACCGACGGGTTCGCGCAGCAACGGCTCCTCAACCAGCGCAACGTATGGAGCGCCGGCAGATGGTCGGCTACGTCGACGCCGACCGGGACGCCGAGGCGATGCAGGACGGCTGGGTACGGTCCGGCGACATCGGCTACATCGACGACGCCGGCTACGTCTTCATCGTCGACCGCAAGAAGGACATGATCGTCACCGGCGGCTTCAACGTCTTCCCCCGCCAGATCGAGGACGTTCTGATCACCCACCCCGCCGTCGCCCAGTGCGCCGTCATCGGCGTCCCGGACCCGCGTTGGGGCGAGGCGGTCAAGGCGCTCGTGGTCGTCCGGCCGGGCACCCCGGTCGAACCCGACGAGCTCATCGCCCTGGTCAAGGAGCACAAGGGAAGCGTCTGGGCGCCCAAGAGCGTCGACTTCATCGACTCCCTGCCCACCAACCCCGCTGGCAAGATCGACAAGAAGTCGCTGCGGGCACCGTACTGGTCCGGCCGCAGCCGCCAGGTCAACTGACCACACACCCTCCCCGCGACGCCCTCACCCATTTCCGACCGCAGCAGAGCGGTCCTCTGCTGCACCCCCGGCGGAAGGACACCCACCCCACATGAGACGCGTAAGCCTGCCCAAAACCAGACCGACACTCCTGATCGTCGGCACCCTCATGGCCGTACTGATGACGGCCACCGCCGCCCAGGCCCTCACCGGCAGAACACCGGCCAGAGCCGGCACCACCACACCGACGGCGGCGGCCGTCCCCTGCCAGCAGCTCACCGGCCTGGACCTCACTGCCCTGCCCGACGCCCCCACAAGGATCATCTCCGCGACGCACGTCGCCGCCACCGCCGACAAGCCCGCCTACTGCCAGGTCAAGGGCTATGTCTCACCCCAGATCCAGTTCGAACTCCGGCTCCCCGAGCAGGGCTGGACCGGACGCTACGTGCAGCTCGGCTGCGGAGGCTTCTGCGGATTCGCCGCCCCCGACAACCCCAACCACTTCCTCCCCGGCGGATGCGCGCCCCCCGACGACGGGCGCGTCGTCCTCGGCGCCAGCAACGGCGGCCACATCGGCGTCGACTCGCGAGACGCCCTCTGGGCCCACTCGGACCCGCAGCTGCGAATCGACATGGCCTACCGGTCCGAGCACGTCACCGCGCTCGTCGCCAAGGCGGTCACCAAGGCCTACTACGGGCAGGCGCCCCAGTACTCCTACTTCGCCGGTTGCTCCAACGGCGGCCGGCAGGCGCTGATGGAGGCCCAGCGCTACCCCGACGACTTCGACGGCATCATCGCCGGCGCCCCCGGCAACAACCTCGTCGCACTGGCCGGCGAGTTCTTCCCCTGGATCGCCACCGTCAACACCGACGACAAGGGCCGCCAGATCCTCGGCCCGGACAAGCTGCCGCTCCTGCAGAGCAAGGTCATGCAGGCCTGCGACGCCACCGACGGGCTCACCGACGGCCTCATCAACAACCCGCGCAACTGCGACTTCGATCCCGGCACGCTGCGCTGCCCCACCGCCTCGCCCCAACCGACCTGCCTGACCAGAGACCAGGTCGACGTGGTCCGCAAGATCTACCAGGGGCCGGTCGACGCCAAGGGCCGACGGCGGTTCCCGGCCGGACTCGCCAAGGGAACCGAAGCCGCCTGGCTCGGCTACGTGATCGCACCCCAAGGCCAGACCGGCGGCCTGGAGGCCCTCGGCTACAACTACCTCAAATACTTCGCGTCCTGGAACAACCCACCCGCGTCCTACACCCTCAAGGACCACCGCTTCGACCTGCGCACCTTCAAGAAACTGCGCGAGATGAGCGGCATCTACGACTCCACCGACCCCGACCTCACCCGCTTCCGCGACCGCGGCGGCAAGCTCATCATGTGGCACGGCTGGGCCGACCCCGCCATCCCGACCGAGAGCACCCTGGCCTACCACCACGCCCTCACCCAGCGGATGGGCGGCCCCAAGGCCACCGGACGGTTCGCCCGAACCTTCCTGTTCCCCGGCGTCTACCACTGAGCTGATTCCAACCTGAGCGTGCAGGTCACGGGCTTGTTGCAGGCGGCGCATA
>NZ_JBIQHY010000184.1:6682-8765 GCF_044508335.1 Actinomadura sp. | reverse complement strand
CCGTCCGGCGGGGACGCCGAGCCCGAGGAGCCGGAGGAGATGCTCGGCGCGGCCCGGTGGGCGCTCGCCGAGGAGGCCGCCGCCGAGGCGTTCCGGAGGCTCACGCTGACCGCCGCGCCGCTGCTGGACGACGCGGCCGTCAAGGGCCTGCGCGAGGGGCTGCCCGAGGACCGGTCGCTCGCGCTCACCGCCGCGCTCCGCACCGGGGTGAGCATCCTGCGCGGAGCGCCGGACGACCTCGCGGACGCCGCCCTGGGCATCGCCGGCGCCGCCGCGGGCCGGGGCCTGCGGGCCGCGGTCGCCGCGCCGACCGACCGCGCCGCCGCCGGCCTGGCCGCCCCCGAGGGCGTCGCGGTCACCAGCCTGCACCGGCTGCTGGAGCCCCTGGACGGCCCGGCCGCCGCGCCCGGCGCCGTCGTCTACGGACGCGGGGAGCGGAACCCGTTCGACCTCGACCTGCTCATCGTGACCGACGCCGCGGCGCTGGACGTCGAGCTGTGCGCGGTGCTGGCCGAGGCGTGCCCCGACGGCGCGCACCTGGTGCTGTGCGCCGAGCCTGCCGCCGCGCCGCCCGCGGGGCCCGGACGGCCCCTGCTCGACCTGGAGGCGTCCGAGACCGTCCCGGTGGTGGAGCTGGACGCCGCGCCGGCGTCCTCCCCGCTCGCCGCGCTCGCGGCGGCGGTGCGCGGCGGCGCCCTGCCCGCCGTGGACGCGCCGGGCCGGGAGGTCGTCATCGTGCCCGCCGCCGACCCCGGCGAGGCGGTGCACCGGGCGGTCCAGCTCGTCACCGACTCGATCCCCCGCGCGCTCGGCATCCCGGTCGAGGACGTCCAGGTCGTCGCGCCCGCCGCCGGCGGCCCGGCGGGCGCCGGCGCGCTCAACGCGGCGCTGAAGGCCCGGCTGAACCCCGGGCCCGGCGCGTTCGGCGGGATGGACCCCGGCGACCGGGTGGTCGTCGCCGCGCCGCTCCCCCAGGCGGCGGTCGGCGAGACCGGCGTGGTGGCGGGCGGCGGCCCGCACGGCCTCGACGTCGACTTCCCCGCCGGCCGGGCCGTGGTCGCGCCGGCGGACGCGGCCCGGCTGCGGCACGGCTGGGCGGTCCCGGTCGCGCGGGCGCGCGGGACGCGCCGGCCCGCGGTCGTCGCGGTCATGACCCCCGAGGGGCTGTCGCGGCCGCTGGTGGCCACCGCGTTCGGGCTGGCGCTCCGGCACCTGTCGGTCGTGCAGGCGGCCGGTCCGGCGCTGGTCAGGGCCGTGCGCGAGGAGGGGGCGCCGCCGCGGCGCACCCGGCTCGCGGCCCTGGTCGTCCAGTGAGGCGGCGGCGAGGTAAAGAAACCCCCGTGTCGCGGTTTACGGACGGCCCCGTATGGGACACGATGTCAACAAGGGTCAGGCACTGACGGGGTCCCGTCACGGCATCGGGCGGAGGGCGGCATGCGCCAGCGGATCAGGCGGATCGGATCGGCGTCGGCGGCGGTCTCGGCGGGCGCGCTCGTCCTGGTCCTCGCGGCCCCGGCGTCCGGCGCCGCGGCGGAGGAGTGCAAGAAGGGCGTCGACCCCGAGACCACGATCGAGAACTGGAAGTGCAACCTCGGCAACCTGCGCGAGGCGCTCGCCCCGAAGAGCCCCACGCCGACGCCCACGCCGACCCCGAAGCCCACGCCGAAGAAGACCAGCCAGAACACGACGAAGAAGACCACGAAGAAGGCGCCCGCGGCGCCGGCGAAGGCGACCCGCAGGCCCGCCGCGGCGCCGAGCGGCGGCGGGGCCGCGGCCCCGTCCGGGCCCGCCCCGATGACCGACGCGAAGGGCCTCAAGCCCTACTCCGGCGAAGCGCCGTCCGCCGCCCCGGGGCTGCCCGGCGTCCTGCCCACCCCGGAGATCGCCGCCGACCCGAACGCCTACCGGGACGCCGCCGGCGGGACCGCCGCGATGCCGCAGACGCGCCTCATCTCGCCCGTCGCCGCCGGCGGGCGCGACGACCGGCAGCTGCTGCTCGTCGCCGCCGCGGCGGGCGCCGCCGGAGCCGTCGGCGCCCTCAACCTCAGCGTCGCCGGCCGCGCCCTGCGCCGCCGCAGGGCGG
>NZ_JBIQHY010000184.1:0-6582 GCF_044508335.1 Actinomadura sp. | reverse complement strand
GGCCGGTGCGCGGCCGGCAGGCGGCTAGTACGCGGCGCCGATGGCGTGGAGGCCGCCGTCGACGTGGACGATCTCCCCCGTCGTCGCGGGGAACCAGTCCGACAGCAGCGCCGCGCACGCGCGCGCGGTCGGCTCGCTGTCCTTGATGTCCCAGCCGAGCGGGGCCGCCTTCGGCCACATGTCCGTCATGCCCTCGAAGCCGGGGATGCTCTTGGCCGCCATCGTGGCCAGCGGCCCCGCCGCGACCAGGTTGACGCGGATGCCCTGCGGGCCGAGGTACTTAGCCAGGTAGCGGGCGCACGACTCCAGGCCGGCCTTCGCCACGCCCATCCAGTCGTACACCGGCCACGCCTTGGTGGCGTCGAAGTCCAGGCCGACGACCGAGCCGCCGTCCTTCATCAGCGGCAGGCACGCCATCGTCAGCGACTTCAGCGAGTACGCGGACGCGTGCACGGCGGTCGCCACGTCGTCCCACGGCGTCTCGAGGAAGTTGCCGCCGAGCGCGGTCTGCGGCGCGAACCCGATCGCGTGGACGACGCCGTCGAGGTGGTCGAAGCCGTGCTCGCGCAGGTTCCCGGCGAGCGCGTCCAGCTGCCCGGTGTTCATCACGTCCAGCTCGATCACCGGCGGCGGGTCGTCCGGGCCGGACGGCAGCCGCTTCGCGGTCCGCGCGGTGAGCGTCGGGCGCGGGTAGGCGGTCAGGACGACCTCGGCGCCCTGCTCCTGCGCGATCCGCGCGACGTGGAAGCCGATGGAGGCGTCGGTGAGGACGCCGGTCACCAGGATGCGCTTGCCTTCGAGGATTCCCATGATCAGTGCCCCATTCCCAGTCCGCCGTCGACCGGGATCACGGCCCCGGTGATGTAGGCGGCGTCCTCGCCGGCCACGAACCGCACCGCCTTCGCGATCTCCTCCGGCCGCGCGATCCGCCCCAGCGGGACCGCCGAGGTGATGGCCTTCCGCTGGTCCTCGCTGAGGACCGCCGTCATGTCGGTGTCGACGAACCCCGGCGCCACCACGTTCACCGTGATGTTGCGGGAGCCGAGCTCCCGGGCCAGGGACCGGGCGAACCCCACCATGCCCGCCTTGGACGCGGCGTAGTTGGACTGCCCCGGCGAGCCCATCAGCCCCACGACCGACGACACCAGCACGATCCGGCCGGCGCGCTTGCGCATCATGCTCTTCACGGCGCGCTTGGCGACCCGGAACGAGCCGGTCAGGTTGGTGTCGAGCACCGAGGTGAACGACTCCTCGCTCATGATCGCCAGCAGCGTGTCCTTGGTGATCCCCGCGTTGGCGACCACCACCTCGACCGGGCCCTGCTCGGCCTCGACCTTGCTGAACGCGGCGTCGACGTCCTCGGCGTCCGTGACGTCGCAGCGGACGCCGAACAGCCCCTCGGGCGGCTCGCCCGACCGGTAGGTGACGGCGACCGCGTCGCCCGCCGCGGACAGCTCGCGGGCGATGGCCAGGCCGATGCCCCGGTTACCGCCGGTCACGAGGACAGAGCGACTCATCACGGACCCTCTCGTCTGCTTGTCGTGCTGATGGGTTTTGCGCACTCGGGTGACTGCGCCACGACACTAGCGGCCCGCGCCGCGCCCTGCGGATGTGCCGAACCGACAAGATCCGCCGACCCCGGTTTGTTCTCGATCGCCCGCGGGGCCTGCGGGTAGGTTGCTGAGGGTGCATGACATCGATCCCGCCTTCACCGCGCTGCCGCTTCGCGCGCTGGCCGACGCGGCCCTCACCCGGGCCCGGGAGCTGGGCGCCGAGCACGCCGACTTCCGCCTGGAGCGCATCCGCAGCCAGACGCTCCGGCTGCACGACGCCGCCCTGGAGACCGCACTGGACGCCGACGACGTCGGCCTGTCGGTCCGGGTCGTCAAGGACGGCACCTGGGGCTTCGCCGCCGGCATCGACCTGACGCCCGGCGGGGCCGCGCGGGTCGCCGCGCAGGCCGTCGAGGTCGCCGCGGTCGCCCGGCCCGTCAACCGCGAGCCCATCGAGCTGGCCCCCGAACCCGTCCACGGCGAGCGGACGTGGGTGTCGGCGTACGAGACCGACCCGTTCGACGTGCCGACCGGCGAGAAGATCGCGCTGCTGGCCGGGTGGAGCCGCCGGCTGCTCGGCGACGACCGCGTCGACCACGTGGACGCGACGCTGCTGCAGGTCAAGGAGAACAAGTTCTTCGCCGACCTCGCCGGGACCGTCACCACCCAGCAGCGCGTCCGGCTGCACCCGGTCGTCAACGCCGTCGGCATCGCCGGCGGCCTGTTCGACACCATGCGCACGCTCGCGCCGCCCGCCGGGTACGGGTGGGAGTGGCTGTCCGGCGACCACTGGGACTGGGACGGCGAGCTCGCCCGCATCCCCGAGCTGCTCGCCGAGAAGCTCGCCGCGCCGTCGGTCGAGCCCGGCGAGTACGACGTCGTCGTCGACCCGTCCAACCTGTGGCTGACCATCCACGAGTCGATCGGGCACGCCACCGAGCTGGACCGGGCGCTCGGCTACGAGGCCGCCTACGCCGGCACCTCGTTCGCCACCCCCGACAAGCTCGGCACCATGCAGTACGGCTCCAAGGCCATGAACGTCACCGGGGACCGCACCACCGAGCACGGCCTCGCCACCATCGGCTACGACGACGAGGGCGTGCAGACCCAGTCGTTCGACATCGTCACCGAGGGCCTGTTCACCGGGTACCAGACCGACCGGCGCATCGCCCGCCTCACCGGCGCCGACCGCTCCAACGGGTGCGCGTTCGCCGACGCGGCGTCCAGCATGCCGATCCAGCGGATGGCGAACGTCTCGCTCCGGCCCGCCGAGGGCGGCCCGTCCACCGAGGAGCTGATCTCCGGCGTCGACCGCGGCATCTACATCGTCGGCGACAAGAGCTGGTCGATCGACATGCAGCGGTACAACTTCCAGTTCACCGGGCAGCGCTTCTACAAGATCGAGAACGGGCGGCTGGCCGGGCAGCTGCGCGACGTCGCCTACCAGGCCACCACCACCGACTTCTGGAACTCGATGGAGGCCGTCGGCGGCCCGCAGACCTACGTGCTGGGCGGCGCGTTCAACTGCGGCAAGGGCCAGCCGGGGCAGGTCGCGCCGGTCAGCCACGGCTGCCCGTCGGCGCTGTTCCGCGGCGTCAACATCCTCAACACGCTGAAGGAGGCGGGCCAGTGAGCGGGATCCGGCCGCAGGAGGCCGTCGAGCGGGCCCTGGCGCTGTCGCGGGCGGACGACTGCATCGTCATCGCCGACGAGGCGAGCACCGCGAACCTGCGGTGGGCGGGCAACACCCTCACCACCAACGGGGTGACCCGCTCCAGCCGCCTCACCGTCATCGCGCTGCGCGGCACCGGCGACGGCGTCGCGGCGGGCGTGGTGTCGCGGTCGGCGGTCGGCGCCGACGGCATCGAGGACCTGGTGCGCGCCGCCGAGGCCGACGCCGCCGGCAACGACCCCGCCGAGGACGCCCGGCCGCTCGTCACCGACGCCCCGGCCGAGGCGTCGCGCGGGTGGGACGACGAGCCGGCCGAGACCGGCATCGGCGTGTTCGAGGGCCTCGCACCCGCGCTCGGCGAGGCGTTCGCCGCCGCGCAGGCCGGCGACCGGCGCCTGTACGGGTTCGCCAACCACGTCCTGACCTCGACGTTCCTCGGCACCTCGGCGGGGCTGCGGCTGCGGCACGACCAGCCGACCGGGCTGCTGGAGCTGAACGCCAAGGGCGCCGGCGGCTCGGCCTGGACCGGCGTCGGCACGCCCGACTTCGCCGACGTGGACGTCCCCGCCCTCACCGGCGACCTCGCGCGGCGGCTGGAATGGGGCGAGCGGCGCGTCGACCTGCCGGCCGGGCGGTACGAGACGATCCTGCCGCCCTCCGCCGTCGCCGACCTGATGATCTACCTGTACTGGTCGGCGGGCGCGCAGGACGCCCACGACGGCCGCACCGTGTTCAGCGCGCCCGGCGGCGGCACCCGCGTCGGGGAGCGGCTCGCGGCGCTGCCCGTCACGCTGTCCAGCGACCCCGCCGCGGCCGGGATGGAGTGCGCCCCGTTCGTCATCGCGCACGCCTCGGGCCGCGAGTCGTCGGTGTTCGACAACGGCCTCCCGCTCGCCGCCACCGACTGGATCAGGGACGGGGAGCTCGCGGCCCTCACCCAGACCCGGCACTCGGCGGACCTGACCGGGCTGCCCGTCACCCCGGCCATCGACAACCTGGCGCTCACCGGGCCCGGCGGCGGCGCCACGCTGGAGGAGATGGTCGCCCGCACCGAGCGCGGGCTGCTGCTGACGTGCCTGTGGTACATCCGGGAGGTCGACCCGCAGAGCCTGCTGCTGACCGGCCTCACCCGCGACGGCGTCTACCTCGTCGAGGACGGCGAGGTCGTCGGGGCGGTGAACAACTTCCGGTTCAACGAGAGCCCCGTCGACCTGCTGTCGCGGCTCGCCGAGGTCGGGCGGACCGGGCCGACGCTGCCGCGGGAGTGGTCGGACTACTTCACCCGCGCCGCGATGCCGCCGATCCGGATCGGCGACTTCAACATGTCGACGGTGTCGCAGGCGTCCTGACACGGGGGGGCGGTCACCGCCGCGGCGGGATCGCCCCCCGCCCGCCTTCCCTCACACCAGCCCCTCACATCAGACGTCCTCTAGGCGGAAGCCGACCTTCATCGTCACCTGGATGTGGGCCACCTCCCCGTCCTCGATCTGGCCGCGGACCTCGGTCACCTCGAACCAGTCCAGGTGGCGGAGGGTCTGCGAGGCGCGCCTGACCCCGTTGCGGATCGCGGACTCCACGGACTCCGGGGAGGTCCCCACGATCTCGGTCACCCGGTACGTGCGATCGGTCATCTCGTTCCTCCGGTGCGAAGTTCTTACCTTCACTGCGATTTGACCCGTACTGCCGTCGCAGGTCCGACCCCATGGGCTTACCGTGGAAAGGTGAAGGTCAATCCCCGCCACCGCCGGGAGCCGGACGTCTACACCGTCACCGACGCTCCCCGTCCCATGTCGGAGGACATCGGCTACCGGCAGAGGCGGTACCTGATCTCCATGGGCATCCGGACGCTGTGCTTCGTCGGGGCGGTCGTGGCCGCGGTCGCCGGCGCGCCGTGGTGGCTCGCGGTGCTCATGGTGGTGGGCGCCGCGCTGCTCCCCTACGTCGCGGTGATCTTCGCCAACGGCGGCCGGGAGCCGACCGCGTCGGCGGTCTTCGACGACCGGACGGGGCCGGAGCACGGCGGACCCCGCCTGGAGTCGGGACAGAAGCCCGATTCCGGACAGCGACCGGAAATCGGGTCGTGACATTCTCTTGACTAACCGCGGGGGGTTTCGGTGTACGATTTGTACCGGCGCTCTGGTCCCCCGTCGGAGCGCCCGTGCCGGTGTTCCGGGCCCCCGTCGGAACACCGATGATGCGGCGCCGGGTGGATTGCCCCCGTATCCACCCGGCGCCGCTTTTCACTGTCCGGGCTCCTTCCCGGGCCTTCCCCGGCGCGCCGCAGAGGCCACGCTGACCCTTCCTTGACGCCCGCCCCGGGCACCGCACATCCCGGCCGGGACGGCAAGGGCCGGCGCTGGCCTGCTCCGGCCACCATCCGAAACCCGCCCGAGCCGGACCCCCGCGCGCGGATCCGCCGCGCGGCGGGGCGTTCCGGGCCGCGCGCCCCCCGCCGGCGCGGCGGGCCGGCGACCGATCCGTTCCGGCCCGCGCTGCGTACTGCTGAGCGGCGACGACACCATCGGCGCGCCGAGGGGAGGACCCGTGGATCCGGGATTCCGGCTGGACGGCCGCTACCGCATGGAACGCCGCGTCGGCCGGCGCGGCGCCGCGGAGGTGTGGCGCGCCCGCGACGAGCTGCTCGCCCGCCGCGTCGCGGTGGCGCTCGCCGGCGTCGGGCGCTCCGCCGGAGCGCCGCGGCGCAGGCTGCGGGACGCCGCCCGCGCCGCCGCCGCGCTCGCCCACCCCAACATCGTCACCACCTACGACTACGGGGAGGCCGACGGTCCCGGCGGGGATCCCCTGGTCTACGTGGTGACCGAGTACCTCACCGGGGAGCCGCTGGCCGCCCGGCTGGAACGCGGGCTGCCGTGCGCCCAGGAGGCCGCTGCCGTGTGCGCGCAGGTCGCGGACGCGCTGGCCGCCGTCCACACCTGCGGCGTCGTCCACGGCGATCTGAGCCCCGCCCAGGTGTTCCTCACCGAGGACGGCGTGAAGCTCCTCGGGCTCGGCGTCACCGGAGCCGCGGACCGTGCCCGGGACGAGGCCGCCGGCGAGACGCGCGGCGACGCCGGGGACGAGGCGGGCGGCGAGACGGGTGACGGGGCCGAGGACGGGGCCGGGGACGAGGCCGGGGCCGGGGACCGGGACGACGAGGCCGGGAAGGCCGCGGACGTGTTCGCGTTCGGCGAGCTCCTCGCCGCGTGCCTGCCGCCCCCGGGCGCGCCGCCCGACGCGCCGCCCGACGCGCCGCCCGACGCGGGGCAGGCGGCGGGGCTGGGAGCCGAGCTGGCCGAGCTGGCGGCGCGCTGCCGCGCGGCCGAGCCGGGCGACCGGCCGCCGGCCGCCGAGGCGGCC
>NZ_JBIQHY010000051.1:37057-43173 GCF_044508335.1 Actinomadura sp. | reverse complement strand
TCGGCGAGGCGCAGGAGCTGGTGCGCGTCCTCGCCGTCGAGGGCGGCGCCCGCGTCGAGGATCACCGCCAGGCGGACGGGCGGGCCGCCGCCGGGCAGGTCCTCCTCGCCGCCGATCCGGCGCAGGTCGACCAGGTCGAGCAGGCGGCGGATCCGCTCGGCCGCACCCGTGCCGACGGCGACGCCGCCGCCCAGCAGCCGGGCGGACGTGCCCGGGTCGAAGCCGTGCAGCCAGCCCGCGCCCGACAGGCCCGGCGCGTCGATCACCTCCAGGCCCGCCAGCCCGGGCGGGGCGGCCGCCAGGAAGCGGGTGGCCAGCGACCAGGCGTAGGCGGCGGAGTCGCCGGGCATCGTGCCCTGCGAGATCCACACGGCGCGCCGCCACGGCAGCCGGAGGACGAGCGGTATCCGCAGATCGGGCAGCTCCGCGGTGGACAGGCGGCCGAGCAGGACGCCGTCGGCCAGGTCGGTGCGGGGCCGCCAGGTCAGCCAGGACGGCGCGTCGAACGGCGCGACCTCCGCCGGGACGTGCGGCTCCACCCGGGCCAGCTCGTCGCGGAGCTGCGCGGCGTCCGAACTCAGGCGCTCGTGCGCGGTGGACATCAGCTCGTCGAAGCGCCCGCGGGGGCGGCGCCCGGCGATCTCCTCGTTGCGGACGGTCAGCGCGTGCTCGGTGGCGGAGCGGAAGGCGGCGAGCGAGCGGCTCGCGTCCTCCCAGATCAGCCAGCAGCGTTCCAAGTAGCCGACCTCGTTGGCGGGCGGGGTCTGCGGCGGCGGGACCGTTCGCGGCACCGGCGGCGCCGGGGCGGACGGTCGCGGTGCCGGGGTGGGCGGCGGCACCGGGTCCCCCGGGTCGTCGACCTCTATGCCGTGGGCCGCCACCAGTTCGGCCAGGCCGCCCGCGTAGCCCTGGCCGACGGCGCGCACCTTCCAGCGGTCGGCACGGCGGTAGACCTCCAGCCCGATGATCGCCTTCTCCTCGCCCAGGCCCTGGACGGTGAACTCCGCGACCGGGGTCGCACCGGCGGCCAGGCCGATGCGCGGCGGCGGCACCGACCCGAACGCGGTCGTGCCGGTGAGGCTCACCGCGATCAGCACCGCGGTGTCGGCCGGCACCGCGTCCAGGTCGAGGTCGACCCGCTGGCCTCCGGAGTCGGACCAGCGGACGCCCGGCGCCTCCGGGGCGTTGAAGAACACCAGGTCGGCGTCGGAGCGGACGCGCAGGTCAGGGCCGACCAGCAGCGCGCTGACGTCCACCGGCGCGGCGCAGGACACCGTCGCGGTCACCCGCCGGGCGGGCAGCGCCGCGTTGGCGCCGCGGGTGAGTTCGAGCATCGGCGGTCAGGCGTGCGCCGAGATCGCCGGGAGCATGTCCTGGAACGTGCGGCCGTGGCACGGCTCGCCGATGGCGTTCATCTTCCAGCCGCCGTTGTGGCGGTAGATCCGGGCCATGACCATGGCGGTGTGGGCGCCGCCGCCGGTCAGCGTGTACCGGGCGAGCTCGCCGCCGTCCACCTCGTTGACCAGCCGGCAGAAGGCGTTCTCCACCTCGTTGAAGGTCTGGCCGTTGAACGAGCTGACCGTGAACACCAGCGAGGTGACGTGCACCGGGAGGCGGTTCAGGTCGACGATGACGGACTCGTCGTCGCCGTCGCCCGCCCCGGTGAGGTTGTCGCCGGTGTGCCGGACGGAGCCGTCGTCGCTGACGAGCTTGCCGAAGTACACGACGTCCGCGAGGTTGGCGTCGGCGAAGAGGACGCAGGACGCGTCGAGGTCGATCTCGCGCTCGCGGGAGCCGAAGAACCCCTTCTTCTTCACCGCGTCCCAGCCCAGGCCCATACGGACCATGCTCAGCGCGCCGCCCGGCTTCTCCAGCGAGATCCGCTGGCCCTTCACCATAGAGACGGTCACAGCCGTCGCCTCCTGTCCCCTGTACCGCGCGGCCGCCGCGCAGGCCCCAAGCACCCGGTCGCCGCGAAAGCGGCGGGTCGTGGAAAGCCTGGCAGTCCGCCGCCCCGTTGTCACCTCGTTCCCGGCGGCGGGTGAAACCGGTGGAAGGCTTCTTGTCCGCGTCCGGCGGGCGGCCGCATAGTGGCGGTCGCCGGGCGGCTCGCGAACAGGAAGCGGTGGTTCTCGTGAGGGCCCTTGGTGTGCTCGTGGCGGCGCTGGCCGCGGCGCTGGCCGTGCTGGTGGGGCCGCCGGCGTCGGCGGCGGCGTTGACGGAGGTCACGGACTTCGGGACGAACCCGACCGGGCTCCGGATGCACCTGTACGTGCCCGACCGCGTCCAGGAGAGGCCGCCGGTGCTGCTGGCCGTCCACTGGTGCACGGGGTCCGGGCCGGCGATGTACTCGGGGACGGAGTTCGCGCGGCTCGCCGACCAGTACGGGTTCATCGTGGTGTACCCGTCGGCGACGCGCAGCGGGAACTGCTTCGACGTGTCGTCGCCGCAGGCGCTGAGGCGGGACGGCGGGAGCGACCCGGTGGGGCTCGTGTCGATGGTCCGGTACACGCTGCAGCGGTACGGCGGGGACGCGTCCCGGGTGTTCGTCACCGGCGTGTCGTCCGGCGCGATGATGACGAACGTCATGCTCGCGAACTACCCCGACGTGTTCGCGGCGGGCGCGGTGTTCGCCGGGGTGCCGGACGGGTGCTTCGCCACGGCCGACGGCTCGGAGTGGAACAGCGCGTGCGCCAACGGGACCGTCCTGAAGACGCCGCAGGAGTGGGGCGACATCGCCCGGTCCGCCTACCCCGGGTACTCGGGTCCCCGGCCGCGGGTGCAGCTGTGGCACGGCACGGCGGACGACACGCTGCGCTACCCCAACTTCGGCGAGGAGATCGACCAGTGGACGAACGTCCACGGCCTGCCGGCCGCGCCGACCTCCACCGACCAGCCGCGGCAGGGCTGGACCCGGACGCGGTACGGCGACAAGGTCGAGGCGTACTCCCTGCAGGGCGTGGGCCACAACCTCATGGCGTCGGGCATGGCGCAGCGGACGATCGAGTTCTTCGGGCTCGACCAGGGCGGCACGACGGAGCCGCCGGACGACGGGTCCTCCGACTGCGGCGTCGCCTACTCGGTCAACGCGTGGAACACGGGCCTGGTCGCGAGCATCACCATCACCAACACCGGATCGGCCCCGGTCGACGGATGGACGCTCGGCTTCACCCTGCCCGCCGGGCAGACGATCACGTCCGGGTGGGGCGCGGACTACCGGCCGAAGAGCGGCGCGGTCAGCGCGACGAACGCGTCCTACAACGCGGCGATCCCGGCGGGCGGCTCGATCAGCATCGGCCTGCAGGCGACCCACACCGGCGACACCGGCGCGCCGAGCGCCTTCACCCTCAACGGCGCTCCTTGCACGGTCGTGTGAACGTCTGTTGACACCCCGAGAGGAAGGTCGTACGGTTCGCTTGATTCACGGTTGCCCGAGGGAAATCCGGTGAGATGCCGGTGCGGACGCGCCACTGTATCCGGGACGACGATCCCGGGAGCCAGGTCGCTCGGGTAGCCGCGACCTCATAGTCCGGGACGCGCTAGATCCCCTACGGAGGCTCCGTGAGCACGCTGTCCGCTCGAACCATCCCCCTTACCCGCCTCGTTCCCTGGCTGCTCGCGGTGCCCGTGCTGCTGCTGCTCGGCTACCTCGTCCTGATGGACAACGGCGCCGTGTCGCAGGCGGGCGGCTACCTCCACGAGCTGATGCACGACGGGCGGCACCTGCTCGGCGTGCCCTGCCACTAGGCCGCCGCATGGTGCGCACCCTGCTGGTCAGGGGCCTTCTTCTGGGCCTCCTGGCCGGCCTCGTCGCGGGCGTCTTCGCCTTCGCGGCCGGTGAGCCGCGCATCGACGAGGCGATCGCGTTGGAGAACGCCGCCGCCCACGAGCACGCGCAAGGTGCGGGCGAGCAGGCGCACGAGCGGGCACACGAGCACGGTGAAGAGGTGGGCCGGGGCACGCAGAAGGCCGGGCTGTTCCTCGCCACCGGGCTGTACGGGCTCGCCGTCGGCGGCGTGTTCGCGCTCGTCTACGCGGGGCTGCGGGGCCGCGTCGGCCCGCGGTCGGACGGCGGGCTGGCGCTCGCCGCCGCCGGTGTCGGCTTCGCCGCCGTCATCGTCGTCCCGTTCCTGAAGTATCCGGCGAACCCGCCGGCGGTGGGCGACCCGGAGACCATCAACAGCCGGACGCTGCTGTACCTGGCGATGATCGGCGTCGGGCTGCTCGCGACCGCGATCGCGGTGACGACGTCGCGGGCCGTGCCCGGCGGGCCGTGGGCGCGCTGGCCCGCGGCGGTGCTCGCGTTCATCGTCCCGGTGGCGGTCGCGTCGCTGCTCCTGCCGGGGGTGGACGAGGTGCCCGACGGGTTCCCCGCCACGCTGCTGTGGCAGTTCCGCATGACCTCGCTCGGGACGCAGCTGGTGTTCTGGGCGTCGTTCGGCACGCTGTTCGGGTGGTTCTGCGACCGGGCGGCGCGTTCCGCCGCGGTACCGGCCTGAACGGGGTGCTGTTCGTCCGGCACGCGACCTCGGCGGGGATGCGGGAGGCCCGCTTCCCCGCCGGAGGGGTCCCCGCCGACGCGGGCGGCCTGGCCAGGGCCAGGGCGCTGGCCGGGGCGCTGCCGGACGGCGCGGCGTGGACGTCCCCGGCGCGGGCCGCCCGCGAGACCTGCGCGGCGCTGGGCCTGGACGCGCGGCCCGTCGCGGCGCTCGCCGAGGCGGACTGCGGTTCCTGGGCGGGCGTCCGGTTCGCGGACGTCGAGCCCGCGGCGCTGGACGGGTGGCTGTCGGATCCGGACGCGGCACCGCCCGGCGGCGAGCCGCGGAGCGCGGTCGCGGCGCGGGTCGCGGAGTGGCTCGGCGGCCGCCCGTCGGGCATCGCGGTGTGCGACGCGGGCGTCATCCGGGCCGCGCTGTGCCACGCCCTGGGGCTGGACGTCCCGGCGGGCGACCGCATCGACCTCGCCCCGCTGTCCACCACGCGACTCACCGCCGCCCGAGGCGGCTGGCGGGTCGCGCACGTCAACCGGAAGGTGGTTCCTTGAACGCCCTGTATCCGTTCAGCGCCGTGGTCGGCCTGGACGACCTGAAGCTGGCGCTGCTGCTCAACGCCGTCTCCCCGCGGGTCGGCGGGGTGCTGGTGCGGGGCGAGAAGGGCACCGCGAAGTCGACGATCGTGCGGGCGCTGGCCGCCCAGCTGCCCGCCGTGGACGTCGTGCCGGGCTGCCGGTTCGGGTGCGACCCGGCGGAGCCCGACCCGTCCTGCCCGGACGGCCCGCACGATCCGGGCGGCCCGGTGGAGCGGCGGCCGTCCGCGCTGGTGGAGCTGCCGGTCGGCGCGTCGGAGGACCGGCTCGCCGGATCGCTGGACGTGGAGCGGGCGCTGACCGAGGGCGTGAAGGCGTTCGAGCCGGGGCTGCTCGCGGCGGCGCACCGGGGCGTCCTCTACGTGGACGAGGTGAACCTGCTGCACGACCACCTGGTGGACCTGCTGCTGGACGCCGCCGCGCTCGGCACCTGCTACGTGGAGCGCGAGTCGCTGTCGATCCGGCACGCGGCCCGGTTCCTGCTCGTCGGGACGATGAACCCGGAGGAGGGCGAGCTGCGGCCGCAGCTCCTCGACCGGTTCGGGCTGACCGTCGAGGTGCGGGCGTCGCGGGAGCCGAAGGAGCGGGCGGAGGTCGTCCGGCGGCGGCTGGCGTTCGAGGCGGACCCGGAGGCGTTCGCCGCGCGCTGGGCCGGCGCCGAGGCCGAGCTCGCGGCGCGCATCTCGGCCGCGCGCGGACGGCTGCCCGGTGTGCGGCTCCCGGACGCGCGGCTGGAGCAGATCGCGGCCGTGTGCGCCGGGTTCGAGGTGGACGGCCTGCGCGCCGACCTCGTCACCGCGAACGCGGCGCTCGCGCACGCGGCCTGGCACGGGCGGGACGAGGTGGCCGTCGCGGACGTGCGCGCCGCCGCCCGCCTGGCGCTGCCGCACCGGCGCCGCCGCGACCCGTTCGACGCCCCGGGCCTGGACGAGTCGCTCCTCGACGAGCTTCTCCGCGACTCCTCCCCCGACGACGATCCGCCCGAACCGCCCCCGGGCGGCGGCGCCCCGCCGGACGATGGCGGTTCTCC
>NZ_JBIQHY010000051.1:29899-36957 GCF_044508335.1 Actinomadura sp. | reverse complement strand
CGAGCACAGGAAGAACGAGCACAGGAAGAACGAGCACGGGAAGAACGAGCACGGGAAGAACTCGCGCGAGCACGGGAAGGCGGCCTGACATGCCCCAGGGGAAGCCCCTGTCCGTCCCCGACGACGGCCTGACCACCCGGCAGCGCCGCAACCGGCCGCTGCTGATCGTCCACACCGGCCCCGGCAAGGGGAAGTCGACCGCCGCGTTCGGGATGGCGCTGCGGGCGTGGAACCAGGGCTGGCCGGTCGGGGTGTTCCAGTTCGTGAAGTCGGCGAAGTGGCGGATCGGCGAGGAGCGGGCGCTGCGGGTGCTGGGCGAGAGCGGCGAGGGCGGGCCGGTCGCCTGGCACAAGATGGGCGAGGGCTGGTCGTGGATCCGGCGGCCCGGCGCCGAGGAGGACCACGCGGCGGCCGCGCGGGAGGGCTGGGCGCAGATCAAGCGGGACCTGGCCGCCGAGACGTACCGCTTCTACGTGCTGGACGAGTTCACGTATCCGATCAAGTGGGGCTGGGTGGACCTGGACGACGTGGTGGAGGCGCTGACCTCCCGCCCGGGCGTCCAGCACGTCGTCGTCACCGGGCGGGACGCGCCGGAGCGGCTCATCGGGGCCGCCGACCTGGTGACGGAGATGGGCAAGGTCCGGCATCCGATGGACGCCGGGCAGAAGGGGCAGCGGGGCATCGAGTGGTGATCCCGCGGCTCGTCATCGCGGCGCCCGCGTCCGGGAGCGGGAAGACGACGGTCGCGACCGGGCTGGTCGCGGCGCTGCGCGCGCGTGGGCTGGCGGTGTCGCCGCACAAGGTCGGCCCCGACTACATCGATCCCGGGTACCACGCGCTCGCCGCCGGGCGGCCCGGCCGCAACCTCGACCCGTGGCTCGCCGGCGAGGAGCGCGTCGCGCCGCTGTTCCGGCACGGCGCCTCCGGCTGCGACGTGGCCGTGGTCGAGGGGGTGATGGGGCTCTTCGACGGGCGGGGCGACACGGGGTTCGCGTCCACCGCGCATGTGGCGCGCCTGCTCGCGGCGCCGGTCGTGCTGGTCGTGGACGCGGCGCGGCAGAGCCGGTCGGTGGCGGCGCTCGTGCACGGGTTCGCGACGTTCGAGCCGGGCGTGCGGGTCGGCGGCGTCGTCCTCAACCGGGTCGGCTCGGACCGGCACGAGGAGCTGTGCCGGGGCGCGCTGGAGTCGGCGGGCGTGCCGGTGCTCGGCGCGGTCCGGCGGGACGACGCGGTCGTGAACCCGTCCCGGCACCTCGGGCTGATCCCGGCGGCGGAGCGCGGCGCGGAGGCCGTGCGGGCGGTGGAGCGGCTCGGCGCGTTGGTCGCCGGGTCGTGCGACGTGGAGGCGCTGCTGCGGCTCGCCCGGACCGCTCCGCCGCTGCCCGGCCCCGTGTGGGACCCGGCCGAGCACGTCGCGCCGGTCGGCGGGCGCCCGGTCGTCGCGGTGGCGGGCGGCGCGGCCTTCACCTTCTCCTACCGGGAGAACGTGGAGCTGCTGCGGGCGGCGGGCGCCGACGTGGCGGTGTTCGACCCGCTGCGGGACGAGGCCCTGCCGGACGGGACGGCCGCGCTCGTCATCGGCGGCGGGTTCCCCGAGGTGCACGCCGCCGAGCTGGCCGCCAACCGGCCGATGCGGGACGCCGTGCGGTCGTTCGGCGGGCCGGTCGCCGCCGAATGCGCCGGACTCCTCTATCTCTGCGAGGAACTCGACGGGCGGGAGATGTGCGGGCTCGTGCCGGGGAAGGCGCGCATGACGTCCCGGCTGACGCTCGGCTACCGGGAGGCGGTCGCGGTCGCGGAGTCGCCGCTGACCCGCGTCGGGGAGCGGTTCCGGGGGCACGAGTTCCACCGGACGATCCTCGGCGGGGGCGCGGAGCCGCTGTTCCGGTGGCGGGGCGGCGGCGACGGGTACGGCAGCGACCGGATCACCGCGTCCTACCTGCACCTGCACTGGGCCGGGCATCCGGAGGCGGCTCAGCGGCTGGTGTCGTCCTCCAGGTCGCCCTCCGCCTTGAGGTAGACCTCCTGGAGGCCCTGGAGGATCTTCGGGTCGGGGTGCTCCCACATGCCGCGCTCGGCGGCCTCCAGCAGGCGCTCGGCGATGCCGTGCAGGGCCCACGGGTTCGATTCCTCCATGAACGCGCGGTTCTGCTCGTCCAGGACGTAGGCGGCGGTGAGCCGGTCGTACATCCAGTCGGCCATGACGCCGGTGGTGGCGTCGTAGCCGAACAGGTAGTCGACGGTCGCGGCCAGCTCGAACGCGCCCTTGTAGCCGTGCCGGCGCATCGCGGCCAGCCACTGCGGGTTGACGACGCGGGCCCGGAAGATCCGCGCGGTCTCCTCGGAGAGCGTGCGGGTGCGGACGGCGTCCGGGCGGGTGCTGTCCCCGACGTAGGCGGCGGGGGACGTCCCGGTCAGCGCGCGGACGGTGGCGATCATGCCGCCGTGGTACTGGAAGTAGTCGTCGGAGTCGGCGATGTCGTGCTCGCGGGTGTCGACGTTCTTGGCGGCGACCGCGATGCGGCGGTAGGCGTTCTCCATGTCGTCGCGGGCGGGGACGCCGTCGAGGCCGCGGCCGTAGGCGTGGCCGCCCCACACCGCGTACACCTCGGCGAGGTCGGCGTCGTCGCGCCAGTTGCGGCTGTCGATGAGCGGCAGCAGCCCCGCCCCGTACGCGCCGGGCGCGGACCCGAAGACGCGGCGGGCGGCGCGGCCCGCGTCGCCGTGCCGGGCGGTGTCGGCCCGCACGTGGGCGCGGACGTAGTTGTCGGCGTCGGGCTCGTCGAGGGCGGCGACGAGGCGGACGGCGTCGTCCAGCATGGCGACGACGTGCGGGAACGCGTCGCGGAAGAACCCGCTGATGCGGACGGTCACGTCGATGCGCGGCCGGCCGAGTTCGGCGGGCGGGATCGGCTCCAGGCCGGTGACGCGGCGCGACGCCTCGTCCCATTCCGGGCGGACGCCGAGCAGCGCCAGCACCTCCGCGACGTCGTCGCCGGCGGTGCGCATCGCGCTGGTCCCCCACACCGACAGGCCCACCGAGCGCGGCCATTCGCCGCCGTGGTCGGCGCGGTAGCGGTCGAGGAGCGAGGCGGCCATCGCCTGCCCGGTCTCCCAGGCGAGGCGGCTCGGGACGGCGCGCGGGTCCACCGAGTAGAAGTTCCGGCCGGTCGGCAGGACGTTGACGAGGCCGCGCAGCGGCGAGCCGCTCGGCCCGGCCGGGACGTAGCCGCCGTCGAGGGCGTGCAGGACGTGGTCGATCTCGTCGGACGTCCGGGCCAGGCGCGGGACGACCTCGGCGGCGGCGAACTCCAGGACCCGGGCCACGAGGCCGCGGCGCTCGGCGGGGACCCGCCGGGCGGCAACGGCGGCCGCGTCCGCGGCCCAGCCCGCGTCCTCCATGGCCTGGACGAGGTCGCGGGCGGCGGCCTCGGCCGCGTCGACGGCGGCGAGGCCGGCGGAGCCGTCCTCGGACAGGCCGAGCGCCTCGCGCAGGCCGGGCAGCGTCTCCCGCCCCGACCACATCTGCCGGGCGCGGAGCATGGCCAGCACCAGGTCGACGCGGGTCCGGCCCTCCGGCGCCTCGCCGAGCACGTGCAGGCCGTCGCGGATCTGCGCGTCCTTCACCTCGCACAGCCAGCCGTCCACGTGCAGGAGGAAGTCGTCGAACTCGCTGTCGTGCGGGCGGTCGTCCAGGCCGAGGTCGTGGTCGAGCCTGGCGGCCTGGATCAGCGTCCAGATCTGCGCGCGGATCGCCGGCAGCTTCGCCGGGTCCATCGCGGCGATCGTGGCGTGTTCGTCCAGGAGCTGTTCGAGGCGGGCGATGTCGCCGTAGGTCTCGGCGCGGGCCATCGGCGGGACCATGTGGTCGACGAGGACGGCGTGCGCGCGCCGCTTCGCCTGCGTCCCCTCCCCCGGGTCGTTGACGAGGAACGGGTAGATCAGCGGGACGTCGCCGAGCGCGGCGTCGGCGCCGCACGACGCCGACATGCCCGCCGCCTTGCCGGGCAGCCACTCCAGGTTGCCGTGCTTGCCGACGTGCACGATCGCGTCCGCGCCGAACTCGTCCGACAGCCACCGGTAGGCGGCCAGGTAGTGGTGGCTGGGCGGCAGGTCGGGGTCGTGGTAGATCGCGATGGGGTTCTGCCCGAAGCCGCGCGGCGGCTGCACCATCACGACGACGTTCCCGGCGCGGAGGGCGGCGAGGACGATGTCGCCGTCCTGCACGAACAGCTGCCCTGGCGGCGGGCCCCAGTGCAGCTCCATCTCCCCGCGCAGCTCCTCGGGGAGCGTGCGGTACCAGCGCTCGTAGGACGCGGCGGAGATGCGGACCGGGTTGCCCGCGAGCTGCTCCTCGGTGAGCCAGTCCTCGTCCTGGCCGCCGGCCGCGATGAGGGCGTGCACGAGCGCGTCGCCGTCCTGCTCGCGGACGCCGGGGAAGCCCTCGCCGAGGTCGTAGCCGTCCTGTTCGAGGCGGCGCAGCAGCCGGACGGTGCTCAGCGGGGTGTCGAGCCCGACGGCGTTGCCGACGCGGGAGTGCTTGGTCGGGTACGCCGACAGCATCACCACGACGCGGCGCCGGGCGGGGGGCGTGTGCCGGAGCCGGCCGTGCCGCACGGCGATCCCGGCGACCCGCGCCGCCCGCTCCGGGTCGGCCCGGTAGACGGTGAGGCCGTCCTCGTCGACCTCCTTGAACGAGAACGGGACGGTGATGACGCGGCCGTCGAACTCGGGGATCGCGACCTGCGACGCGGCGTCCAGCGGGGACAGGCCGTCGTCGCTCGCCTCCCAGTCGGCGCGGCTCGTCGTCAGGCAGAGGCCCTGCAGGATCGGGACGTCCAGCGCGGCGAGCGCCCCCACGTCCCACGCCTCGTCGTCGCCGCCCGCCCCGGCCGCCGCGGGGCGCGAACCGCCCGCCGCGAGCACGGTCACGACCAGCGCGTCGGCCCGCCCGAGCGTGTCGAGCAGCGCGGGTTCGGCGGTGCGGAGCGAGGAGCAGAAGACGGGCATCGCGCGGCCGCCGGCGTCCTCGACGGCCGCGCACAGCGCCTCGACGAACGCGGTGTTCCCGGCCATGTGGTGGGCGCGGTAGTACAGCACGGCGATGAGCGGGCCCTCGGCGGTGCGGGGCTCGCGTTCGAGCAGCCCCCACGCCGGGGCCGGCGCCGGCGGCGCGAACCCGCGCCCGGTCAGCAGCACGGTGTCGGACAGGAACGCGTGCAGCTCGGCGAGGTTGCCCGGCCCGCCGTGCGCGAGGTAGGCGTGGGCCTCCGCGCAGACGCCGCCGCTGACCGTGGACAGCTCCATCAGCTCGGCGTCGGGGGCCTGCTCGCCGCCGAGGACGACGACGGGGCGGGGCCCCGCGAGCAGCGCGTCGAGGCCGTCCTCCCAGGCGCGGCGCCCGCCGAGCAGCCGGACGACGACGAGGGCGGCGCCGTCGAGCAGCGCGGGCAGGTCGGCCACGGCGAGCCGCGCCGGGTTGCCGAGCCGGTAGGCGGCGCCGGACGCTCGCGCGCTCAGCAGATCGGTGTCGGACGTCGACAGCAGCAGCACGGTGCCGGCGGACACGGCCGTTCCTCCCCCTGGGGTCCTCGCCCCGGTCGCGGGTGTCGCGACGGCAGGAGTGTCCTGGCTCCCGGATCGACGCTCGCCCCGGCCTTCCCGTCCGTGCGGACAGTGGCCTCCAGCGGGGTTCGCTCCCCGGTCACAGTGGCGGGACCGCGCCGGATTCGCACCGGCTTCCTCCCATTGCCATCGCCTGGGGAGAACAGTACGGCAGTGCGGCCCGCCCGCAAAGTGCGGTTAACATCCTCCCCGTGCCGAATGTCAGAGCCCGCGCCGACGCGTGCCCCGGCGCGCTGCGCACCCACGACGCCGCCGACGGGCCGCTGGCGCGCGTCCGCGTCCCGGGCGGCGCGGTGACGTCCGCGCAGCTCCGGGTGCTCGGCGCCGCGGCCCGGGAGCTGGGCGGCGACGTGATCGAACTGACGTCGCGGGGCAACCTGCAGCTGCGCGGCGTCCGCGATCCGGGGCGGCTCGCGGGACGCCTGGAGGCGGCGGGCCTGCTGCCTTCGCCGTCCCACGAACGGGTCCGCAACATCGTGGCCTCCCCGCTAGGGGGACGTGGCGTCCACGGCACCCTGGCGACGGACCCGCTGGTCACCGCGCTGGATCTGGCGCTGTGCGCGAACGCCCGGCTCGCCGGGCTGCCCGGCCGCTTCCTGTTCGCCTTGGACGACGGCACGGGCGACGTCGCGGCCCTCGGCGCCGACCTGACCTGCACTCCGGCCGGCCTCCGCCTCGCCGACTCGCCATTGCTGCTCGGCGTACCGGCCGGCGATCGGCCGTCCATGGACGGTGCGGGTGCGGGCGTGAGTGCCGGTGTGAGTGCCGGTGCGATCGATTTGCTGGTGGCGGCCGCGGAGGCGTTCCTCGACGTCCGGGGGGACGCGTGGCGGTTGGCGGAGGTGCCGGACGGGCCGCGGCTCGTCGCGGAACGGCTCACGGAACGGTTCGGGGCGGAACTCGGCGAAATCCGCGAACTTCCCGAGCCGCGCCGCCCGTATGCGGGGGCCATCCCGCAGCGCGGCGGGCTCACCGCGCTTGAGGCCGTGCCTCCGCTCGGGCGGATGTCCGGTGCGCAGGCCGGGGCACTCGCGGAGGCGGCGGACGACGTGCGGGTCACCCCCTGGCGGAGCGTCGTGGTGCGGGACCTCGGCTCGGATTCGGTGGGCCGGGTCGCGGAGGAACTCGGGGCGGCGGGGTTCGCGGTCGATGCGGCGTCGCCCTGGGTCGGGGTGTCGGCGTGCACCGGGAGCCCCGGATGCGCGAAGTCGCGCGGTGACGTGCAGGGCGAGGCGCGGCGGTGGGTCGGCGGGCTGGAGTGCGCCCCCGCGACCCCCGTGCACTGGGCGGGCTGCGAGCGCAAGTGCGGGACGCCGCGCGGCCCGGTCGTGCTGAAGACGGTGGGGGCGGAGACGGTCGGGGCGGAGACGGTCGGGGTGGAGACGGCGGGGGCGGAGACGGCGGAGGGGCAGCGGTGATCGACTACGTCCGGG
>NZ_JBIQHY010000051.1:19594-29799 GCF_044508335.1 Actinomadura sp. | reverse complement strand
GGGGGCGGAGACGGCGGAGGGGCAGCGGTGATCGACTACGTCCGGGACGGCGCCGAGATCTACCGGCGGTCGTTCGCGGCGATCCGCGCGGAGGCCGACCTGTCGGGCCTGCCGGACGACGTGGCGCGCGTCGCGGTCCGGATGATCCACGCCTGCGGGATGACCGACCTCGTCCAGGACCTCCTGTGGTCGCCTGGGGTGGTGGAGCGGGCGCGGTCGGCGCTTCTGGGCGGCGCGCCGGTGCTGTGCGACGCGCGGATGGTCGCGTCCGGGATCACCCGGAAGCGGCTGCCCGCCGGCAACGAGGTCGTGTGCACGCTCGGCGATCCCGGCGTGCCGGAGCTGGCGGCGCGGCTCGGCACCACGCGGAGCGCGGCGGCGCTGGAGCTGTGGCGCGACCGGCTCGACGGCGCGGTCGTCGCGATCGGCAACGCGCCGACCGCGCTGTTCCGGCTGCTGGAACTGGTCGAGGGGGGCGCGGGGCGGCCGGCGGCGGTCCTCGGGATCCCGGTCGGGTTCATCGGCGCCGCCGAGTCCAAGGAGGCGCTCGCCGCGAGCGGCCTCGACCACCTGGCGGTGCGCGGGCGGCGCGGCGGCAGCGCGATGGCGGCGGCGGCGGTCAACGCCGTCGCCAGTGAGGCGGAGTGATGGCGGGGCGGCTGTTCGGCGTGGGCGTCGGCCCCGGCGATCCGGAACTGGTCACGGTGAAGGCGGCGCGGCTGATCGGCGGCGCCGACGTGGTCGCCTACCACTCCGCGCGGCACGGGCGCAGCATCGCCCGGTCGGTCGCCGCGCCGTACCTGCGGGACGGCCAGGTCGAGGAGCAGCTCGTCTACCCGGTGACGACCGAGGCGACCGGCCACCCGGGCGGCTACCAGGGGGCGCTGGACGACTTCTACGCCGACTGCGCCGCCCGGCTCGCCGCGCACCTCGACGCGGGGCGGACGGTCGTGGTGCTGAGCGAGGGCGACCCGCTGTTCTACGGGTCCTACATGCACCTGCACAAGCGGCTCTCCCCGCACTACCCGACCGAGGTGGTGCCCGGCGTGACGTCGCTGAGCGCGGCGTCGGCGGCGGCCGGGCGCCCCCTGGCGGAGCGGGAGGAGACGCTGACCGTCCTGCCCGGCACGCTGCCCGGCGGCGAGCTGGCCGAGCGGCTGCGCGGCGCCGACGCGGCGGCCGTGATCAAGCTCGGCCGGACGTTCCCCAAGGTCAGGCAGGCGTTCGAGGACGCGGGGCGGCTCGGCGACGCCTGGTACGTGGAGCGGGCCGCCACCGACCGGCAGCGGGTCGCGCCGCTCGCCGACGTCGATCCGGCGGACGTGCCGTACATGTCGCTGGCGCTGCTGACCAGTCCGGCGGAGCGGTCGTTCGAGGCCCCTCCCCCGGCGCGGCCGGAGGGCCCCGGCTGGGTGCGGGTGGTCGGGCTCGGCCCGGCCGGGCGGCCGTGGCTCACCCCGGAGGCGCTGGACGTCCTGGCGTCCGCGACCGACCTCGTCGGCTACGGCCCCTACCTGGACCGGGTGCCGCCGAACCCGCGGCAGCGGCGGCACGCGTCCGGGAACCGGGTGGAGGCCGACCGGGCCCGGCACGCGCTGGCGCTGGCGCGGGACGGGGCGCGCGTCGCGGTCGTGTCGTCCGGCGACCCGGGGGTGTTCGCGATGGCGGCGGCCGTGCTGGAGGCCGCGGACGAGGACGAGTTCGCCGGCGTGCCCGTGCACGTCGTGCCGGGTCTGACCGCGGCGCAGGCGGTCGCGGCGCGGGCCGGCGCGCCGCTCGGGCACGACTTCTGCGTCCTGTCGCTGTCGGACATCCTCAAACCGTGGGACGTGATCGCGCGGCGGATCTCGGCGGCCGCCGAGGCCGACCTGGTGCTGGCCCTCTACAACCCGTCGTCCAGCCGGCGGCGGCACCAGCTTCCGGCGGCGCGCGACCTGCTGCTGGAGCACCGCTCCCCCGAGACGCCGGTGGTGATCGGGCGGGACGTCGGCGGTCCCGGGGAGAGCGTGACGGTGACGACGCTCGGCAAGCTCGACCCGGCGGAGGTCGACATGCGATGCCTGGTCATCGTGGGGTCGTCCACCACCCGGGTCACCGGCAAGGGCGTGGTCTACACGCCGCGCCGCTACCCCTGAGCCCAGGCCGCGGCGGCGGCCACGTCGCCGGTGGCCTGGACGCCTTCGGGGAGCGGCGGACGGTCGACCATGATGACCGGTATGTGCGCGTCGCGGGCGGCGGTGAGTTTCGCGCGGGTCATCGCGCCGCCGCTGTCCTTGGTGACGAGGACGTCCAGGCGGTGCTCGCGCAGCAGCGCGCGTTCGCCGTCCACCGTGTAGGGGCCGCGGGCCAGCAGCACCTCCACGTTGGACGGTACGGGCGGCTCCGGCGGGTCGACCGACCGGGCGAGGAACCACGCGTCGGCGCGGGCGGCGAACACCGGGATGCTGCGGCGGCCGGTGGTGAGGAAGACGCGGGCGCCGCGCGGCAGCGCTCCGGCGGCGGCCGGCAGGGACGGGACGCGGCGCCAGTCGTCGCCGTCCTCCTCGGCCCAGCCGGGGCGGCGCAGCGCGAGCAGCGGGACGCCGGTCGCCCGCGCGGCGTGCGCGGCGTGCGCGCTCATCCGCTCGGCGAACGGGTGGGTGGCGTCCACGAGGCGGTCGATCCGGTTCTCGCGGAGCCAGGCCGCGAGCCCCTCGGCGCCGCCGAACCCGCCGAGGCGCACCTCGCCCGCCGGGAGGCGCGGGTCGGTGACGCGGCCGGCGAGGGAGGAGACGACGTGCGCGCCGGTGAGGGATGCCGCGAGGGCGCGGGCCTCCGCCGTGCCGCCGAGGATCAGGACGCGCCGCACGCCCGGT
Organism: Actinomadura sp.; assembly: GCF_044508335.1. Taxonomy (NCBI): domain Bacteria; kingdom Bacillati; phylum Actinomycetota; class Actinomycetes; order Streptosporangiales; family Thermomonosporaceae; genus Actinomadura; species Actinomadura sp. The sequence continues at coordinate 26,944 of NZ_JBIQHY010000051.1, read as the reverse complement.
CCCTGGCGGCGCTGTAGAGGTGGCTGTCGGGGAACGCCGACGCGGTGAGGACGCGGCCGACGACGATCACCGCCGTGCGCCTGACCCCCGCCTCGCGGACGCGTTCCGCGATGTCGGCGAGCGTGCCGCGCAGGACGACCTCGTCGGGGCGGCTGGCGCGGGCGACGACCGCGACCGGGCAGTCCGCGCCGTAGTGCGGCGCCAGCTCCGCTGCGATCTCGTCGATGCGCTGGACGGCCAGGTGCAGCACCATCGTGGCGCCGCTCGCGCCGAGGGTGGCGAGGTCCTCGCCGTCGGGCATCGGCGTGGCGCGGACGGCCGTGCGGGTCAGGATGACGGTCTGGCCGACGCCCGGCACGGTCAGCTCCCGGCGCAGCGACGCCGCGGCGGCCGCGAACGCCGGGACGCCGGGGACGACCTCGTACGGCACGCCGGCCGCGTCCAGCCGCCGCATCTGCTCGGCGACCGCGCTGAACACCGACGGGTCGCCGGAGTGCAGCCGGGCGGCGTCGAGGCCGGCGCGGTGCGCGGCGGTCAGCTCGGCGACGATCTCGTCGAGGGTCATGTCCGCGGTGTCGACGAGCCGGGCGCCGGGCGGGCACGCGTCCAGCAGCTCGCGCGGCACGAGCGACCCCGCGTACAGGCACACCGGCGCGGACTCCAGCACGCGCAGGCCGCGGACGGTGATGAGGTCGGCGGCGCCGGGGCCGGCGCCGACGAAGTGCACGGTCACAGGGTGTCCTTCCGGGCCGTCCAGACGGTGACGGGCATCGCGGGGCGCCAGCCGGTGAACCCGCCCAGCGGCGCGGCCCGCTCGACGTGGAGGCGGACCAGCTCGCCGCCGCGGGTGCGGTGGAGCCCGGCCACCGCGGCCTCCGATTCGAGGGTGACGGCGTTGGCGACGAGCCGCCCGCCGGGGCGCAGCGCGTCCCAGCAGCGTTCCAGCAGGCCGGGGGCGGTGAGGCCGCCGCCGACGAACACGGCGTCCGGCTGCGGGAGGCCGGCGAGCGCGTCCGGGGCGCGGCCTTCGACGACGCGGACGCCGGGCACGCCGAGCGCCCGCGCGTTGCGGCCGATCCGCGCGGCCCGGTCGGGGCGCCTCTCGACGGCGACCGCGGCGCAGGACGGATGCGCCCGCGCCCACTCGATCGCGACGCTGCCGGACCCGGCGCCGACGTCCCACAGCAGCTCGCCGGGCAGCGGCGCGAGACGCGACAGCGTGACCGCGCGGACCTCGCTCTTGGTGATCTGCCCGTCGTGCTCGTAGGACGCGTCGGGCAGCCCGGCGACGCGGGGCAGCGGCGCCGCGTCCGGGCCGGGCGCGCATTCGACGGCGACGACGGCGAGCGCGGAGGCGGCCGGGCCCGTCCACTGCGCGGCGACGCCGTGCTCCGCCGTCTCGTGCCCGGCGCCGAGGTCGCACAGGACGGTCATGCGGCTCGGGCCGAAGCCGCGGCCGGTGAGCAGCGCGGCGACGACCGCGGGGGCCTCGCGCCCCGCGCCGAGCACGAGGATGCGGCGGCCCGGCGCGACCGCCGCGTTCAGCGTCTCCGGCGGGCGGCCGACGAGGCTGACGACGTCGGTCCGGTCCAGCGGCCAGCCGAGCCGGGCGCACGCGAGCGACGCCGACGACGGGTGCGGCAGCACCCGGAGCCGCCGCGCGCCGACCAGGTCGGCGAGCGCGGAGCCGATCCCGTAGAACATGGGGTCGCCGCTCGCGAGGACGGCGACCGCGCGTCCGGCGTACCGGTCGAGCAGCCCGGGGAGCGCGGGGAGCAGCGGGGACGGCCAGGCGACGCGTTCGGCCGCCGTCTCCTCGACGAGGCCGAGCTGGCGGGCGCTGCCGAGCAGCACCTCCGCCTCCCGCAACGCCGTGCGGGACGCCTCGGGGAGCCCGTCCCAGCCGTCCGCGCCGATGCCGACGACTGTGATCGAACGCGCGTCCACCGGCCTCCTCCACGACATGCGGCGCCAAGTCTATAGCTGGCATTCTTGGCCGGGTGAAGCGGCTTTCGATCATCGGGATCGGCGCGGGCGACCCGGACCACCTGACGTTCCAGGCGGCCAAGGCCATCGCCGCCGCCGACGTGTTCCTCCTCGTCGGCAAGGGCGAGGCCAAGCGGGAGCTGGCCGGGCTGCGGCGCGACCTCATCGCGGCGCACGCCCGCCCCCCGTACCGGGTCGTCGAGGCCGCCGACCCCGAGCGCGACCGCACCGCCTCCGGCCCCGCCTACACCGCCGCCGTCGAGGACTGGCGGTCCCGCCGCGCGCGGATCTACCAGTCGTTCGTCGACGACGAGCTGGAGGACGGGCAGACCGGCGCGTTCCTGGTCTGGGGCGACCCCGGAATCTACGACAGCACGCTGGCCGCGCTCGGGGAGGTCGACGCGGAGTTCGAGTACGAGGTGATCCCGGGCATCAGCAGCGTGTCCGCGCTGACCGCCCGGCACCGGATCGGGCTGACCCGCGTGGGGCGCCCCGTCCACCTGACGACGGGCCGCCGCCTCGCCGCCGAGGGCCCCACCGCCGACGACGTCCTCGTCATGCTGGACGCGCACTGCTCGTTCGCCGAGGCCGGCGACGACTTCCACATCTACTGGGGCGCCTACCTCGGCACGCCCGACGAGATCCTCGTCTCGGGGCCCGTCCGCGAGGTCGCCGACGAGATCCGGGCCGTCCGCGCCGAGGCCCGCGCCCGCAAGGGCTGGATCATGGACACCTACCTCCTGCGCCGCGAACCCCGGACCTGACCCTCCCCCCTCCTCCACCTGTCAGCGGCCCGGAGCGGCCGGAAGCGGACGACGCCGCCGAATTCTCCGTATTTACGCGCCTTCTGTCTGCCAGTGGGTGATGATGTCAACTCCGATAGGCGGTACACCCCGGAGAGACCGTGACGGAGCAGGCGGAGAGACGCACCGGCACCGCCGCGACGCCGCCGGCGGTCTTCGCACGCGAGCTGCCCCCCGTGCCATGGCGCACCGTGCGCCTGCTGAGCGGAGGTCCCGGCCGGTGACCCCGCCGCGTGACCCGGCGTTCCCGGAGGGCGCGCTGACGACGCTCCGGCGGACCTGGCGGCTGCTGCGCTCCGGGCTGGCGGGAGCGGCGGCGCCGGTCATCGCCTGCTACGTCGCGGTCCAGCTGCTCTGCGTCGCGGTCGCCGTCACGGCCCTCGGCGGCGACGGCCATGTGGTCAACGGCGAGATCCGCACGTACGGGCTGTCGCGCGGGATCCTCCTCTTCACCGGCGTGACGCTGATCGCGCTCCTGGCCGCGCATGTCGCCGCGGTCGTCAGCGTCGTCCTCATCGCGGCGGGCCTGCTGCTGGGCCGCCCCGTCACCGCCGGATCGGCGGCCCGGAGGGCGGCACGGCAGGCGCCCGCCCTCGCGCTCGGGACGGACGGGCTGCCGCTCGTCGCCGTCCACGATCTGACCGGCTCGTCGGTCATGCTCCTCGCCTGCCGGGACGCGGGCTGCACCCGCCGCGACGCCACGCGTGTCGGCGCCTACACCGAGATTCCCGGCCCCCTGGACCTCGCCGTCGGGCGCGACGGGCGGCCCCGGATCCTGTGGGCCGCCCGGACCGCCGGGCGCCCGCACGGCGAGCTCCATCTGACCACCTGCCGCCGGCCCCGCTGCGCACCAGGTGGCGCGGCATTTTGGACAACTCGTTGATCGTCGTCACAGACCTGCCTAGATTGGCAGGACCACACCGCCTTCTCGCGAGAGGAGCAAGTCTTGTCTCTGCGCACCGAGCCGCCGTTCCGCGCCGACCACGTCGGAAGCCTGCTGCGTCCGCCGGCTCTGCTGACCGCCCGGGAGGACCACGCCCAGGGCCGCATCGACGACGCCGCGCTGGCCGCGGCGGAGGACGCCGCCATCCGTGACGTGGTCGCCATGCAGCGCGAGGCGGGGCTGCGGTCGGCGACGGACGGGGAGTTCCGCCGCACGTCCTGGCACATGGACTTCATCTACCGGCTCGGCGGGATCAGCCCCGCGGACGACAAGATCAAGGTGCGGTTCCACAACGAGCAGGGCGACATCGAGTTCAGCACGGCCGCGCTGCGGGTGCACGACAAGATCCGGTTGGACGAGACCATCTTCGCCGACCACTTCGCGTTCCTGCAGCGGACGGTCGAGGACGGCGTGACGCCCAAGCTGACGATCCCGTCGCCGAACATGGTCCACTACCGGGGCGGCCCGGCCTCGATCGACCCGAAGGTCTACCCCGACGTCGAGGAGTTCTGGTCCGACCTCGCCGCCGCGTACGCCGAGCAGGTGCGGCGGCTCGGCGAGATGGGGTGCCGGTACCTGCAGCTCGACGACACCAGCCTGGCCTACCTGAACGACCCCGCGCAGCGCGCCATGATCACCGAGCGCGGCGACGACGCCGACCACCTGCACCTGCGCTACATCAAGCAGATCAACGCCGCGCTGGCGAAGCGCCCCGAGGGCATGAACGTCACCACGCACATGTGCCGCGGCAACTTCCGGTCGTCCTGGACGGCGGAGGGCGGCTACGACTTCGTCGCCGAGGCGCTGTTCAGCGAGCTGGACGTGGACGGGTTCTTCCTGGAGTACGACGACGCCAGGTCCGGGGGCTTCGAGCCGCTGCGGTTCGTCCCGCCCGGGAAGATGGTCGTGCTCGGGCTGGTCACCACCAAGCGCGGCGAGCTGGAGTCGAAGGACGACCTGAAGCGGCGCATCGACGAGGCGTCGCGGTTCGTGCCGCTGGAGCAGATCTGCCTGTCGCCGCAGTGCGGGTTCTCCTCGACGGTCGAGGGCAACGTGCTGACCGCCGAGCAGCAGGCGGCGAAGCTGCGCCTCATCGCGGAGACCGCCGAGGAGATCTGGGGGTGACGCAGCGCCCCCGCGCCGGAGACCGCGACCGGCGCGTCGTGGAGCGGGCCGAGCGGTACGCGGGTGACGCCGCCGACGCCGCCGGCTCGCACCGCGCGCCGATCGACGCGGACCACTGGCGGCGCCGGCTCGCGGCGCTCGCCCCGAGGTACCGCGTGCCGGGCGCGTCGCTCGGCATCCTGCGGCTGCGGCCCGGCCGGGAGGACGAGCTCGCCGAGGCCGCCTACGGCGTCCTCAACAAGGACACCGGCGTGGAGACCACCACCGACTCGGTGTTCCAGATCGGGTCGATCACCAAGGTGTGGACGGCGACGGTCGTGATGCAGCTGGTGGACGAGGGGCTCCTCGAGCTCGACGCGCCGCTCGCCGAGGTGCTGCCCGAGCTGCGGCTGGCCGACCGCGAGGCCGCGAAGCGCGTCACCATGCGGCACCTGCTGACCCACACCAGCGGCATCGACGGCGACGTGTTCACCGACACCGGGCGCGGCGACGACTGCCTGGAGAAGTACACGGCCGTCCTCGCGGACGTGGCGCAGAACCATCCGCTCGGCGCCACCTGGTCGTACTGCAACGCCGGGTTCTCGCTGGCCGGGCGGGTCATCGAGAAGCTGACCGGCAAGACGTGGGACGAGGCGATGCGCGAGCGCCTCTTCGAACCGCTGGGCCTGCGGCGCACGATCACGCTGCCGGAGGAGGCGCTGCTGCACCGCGCCGCCGTCGGCCACGTCAGCGCGGACGGGGCGGCGCCGTCCCGGGCGCCGGTGTGGCAGCTGCCGCGGTCCATCGGCCCCGCCGGGCTGATCGGCGCGTCCGCCGCGGACGTGCTCGCCTTCGCGCGCCTGCACCTGACGGGCGGGCTCGCGCCCGGCGGGGCGCGGCTGCTGAGCGCGCGGAGCGCCGCGGCCATGGCCGCCCGGCACGCGGAGCTGCCGGACACCCGCACGCTCGGCGAGTCCTGGGGGCTCGGCTGGAGCAGGATGACCTGGGACGGGCACCCGGTGATCGGGCACGGCGGCGCGACGATCGGGCAGAACGCCTACTTCCACGTGCTGCCGGACGAGGGCCTCGCCGCCGTCCTGCTCACCAACGGCGGCGACACCGACGGGCTCAGCGAGGCGCTGACCCGGGAGATCTTCACCGGGCTGGCCGGCGTCGAGCCGACGCCGGCGCTGCGGCCGCCCGCCGAGCCCGTCGCCGCGGACGTCGAGCCGCACCTCGGCCGCTACGAGCGGGCCGGCTCGCGGCTGGAGGTGCTCCGCGGCGAGGACGGGCCCGTCCTGCGCACGACGGCGACCGGGCCGCTGGCCGCGATGCTGCCGGACCCGGTGCGGGAGTACCCGATGACGGCGATCGAGGAGGACGTCTTCGCCGTCCGGGAGCCCGGCACCGACAACTGGATGCCCGTGACGTTCTACGCCCTCCCGACCGGCGAGCGCTACCTGCACTTCGGGCTGCGCGCCACCCCGAAGGCCGGGTGACCCAGCCCCGGAGGCCGGGATGGGCCCGCGTCGGCGCGTCCCCGGACCGGACGCGGCCGTTCGGTTAAGGATGGGTGAAGTCATCGCCCCGGGCGGGGACCGCGCCCGGCGGGCCGCAGTAGGCTCGCGGCGGCCCCCGCGCAGGGCGGGAGCGGGGCTGGAGAGGAACCGGGCCGGTGAGCGTGATCAATGTCGGGCAGGCCGTCGTCCTCGGGATCGTGGAGGGCCTGACCGAGTTCCTGCCGGTGTCCTCGACCGGGCACCTGAAGATCACCGAGGGGCTGCTGGGCATCCCGGTGGACGACGAAGCCGTCGTCGGGTTCACCGCGGTGATCCAGGTCGGCGCGATCGCGGCCGTGCTGGTGTACTTCTTCCGGGACATCCTCCGGATCGTCACCGCGTGGGGGCGCGGGATCGCCGACCCGTCCGAGCGGTACCACCACGACTACAAGTTCGGCTGGTGGGTGATCTTCGCGACGATCCCCGTCGTCATCGTCGGCGTCGCCGCGAAGGACCTCATCGAGGGCCCGCTGGCGTCGCTGTGGGTGGTCGCCGGGTCGCTGCTCGGCGGCAGCGTCGTCATGTGGCTCGCCGACCGGCTCGGCCGGCACAAGCGCGGCGAGGACGACACGTCCCTCACCGACGCGATGGTGATCGGGTCGTCGCAGATCCTCGCCATGCTGTTCCCCGGCTTCTCCCGGTCCGGCGCGACCATCTCGGCCGGGCTGCTGCTCGGCCTCGACCGGGTCGCCGCGACCCGGCTGTCGTTCTTCCTCGGCATCCCCGCGCTGACCGGCGCCGGGATCTACGAGCTGCCCACCGCGCTCGGCACCGGGGCGGACGCGCTGCCGCTCGCCGTCGGCACCGCCGTGTCGTTCGCCGTCGCGTACGCGTCCATCGCCTGGCTGCTGCGGTTCGTGGCGCGGCACAGCTTCACGTCCTTCGTCGTCTACCGGATCATCGTCGGGCTGCTGCTGTTCGGCCTGCTCGGCGCCGGGACGCTGCACGCCTGAAA
>NZ_JBIQHY010000051.1:5321-19494 GCF_044508335.1 Actinomadura sp. | reverse complement strand
GCACGCCTGAAATCCGAACCACCGGCAGAAGGGAGCCCTGACGGTCGATGAACGACGCGATGTGGGCCGGAACCGTCACCATCACCGGGCACGAGGACGCCGAGCTGGAGGCGTATCTCGCACGCCCGCTGAGCGACGCCCCGCGCGGCGGCGTGGTGCTGATCCACCACCTGCCCGGCTACGACTCCGGCACCAAGGAGTTCGCCCGCACGTTCGCCGCGCACGGGTACGCCGCGGTCGTGCCGAACCTGTACTCGCGCGAGGGCGCCGGGGTCAGCCCCGACGACCAGGCCGCCGCCGTCCGCGCCAAGGGCGGCGTGCCGGACGAGCAGCTCGTCGGCGACGTCGCCGGGGCCGCCGCGTACCTGAACTCGCTGGAGCACGCCAACGGGAAGATCGGCGTCATCGGGCACTGCTCGGGCGGGCGGCAGGCGTTCCTCGCCGCCTGCGAGCTGGACATCGACGCCGCCGTCGACTGCTACGGCGCGTTCGTCGTCAACGCCCCGCCCGCGGACTCGCCGCTCAACGCGCGGCCGGTGCTGTCGAAGGCGCCGAATCTGTCGTGCCCGCTGCTCGGCCTGTTCGGCGAGGACGACAAGTTCCCCGCGCCGGACGAGGTCGCCGCGCTGGACGCGGAGCTGACCCGGCTCGGCAAGGAGCACGAGTTCCACATCTACCCCGGCGCCGGGCACGCGTTCTTCGCCGTCGAGCGGCCCGCGTTCCGGCCCGCCGCCGCCAAGGACGGCTGGGCGAAGATCTTCGCGTTCTTCGGCCGCCACCTGAGCGCCTGACCCGGGCACCCGAGAGGAGACACGCCATGTGCACCTACCAGACCGTGAAGGTGGCGCTGGACGGCGCGGCGAAGGGCGCGAACGGCTGGTTCACGCTCACCGACGGCGCCGTCTACGTCGACCACCCGTACCACGCCTGCCACGAGCACACGGTGAACATCGACTTCACCAACCCGGGCGACGGGCCGTCCGCGCGCGTCGCCGTCGAGCTGACCGAGGAGGCGGCGCTGGCGCTGGTCGACGCCGTCCAGCGGGCGCTGGCCGCCGCGCCGCCCGGCCTCGCGTCCGGCCGCGGCGCGGCCTGACCGGCCGCCGCCCGCCGGTGCCCGCGCCGCCGCCCCGGCTCCTCTTCAGGGTCCGGCGAGTCCCCGTCTCACCGCGTTCCCTCTCTCACCGCGTTCCCTCTCAACGCGTTCCCTTTCACAGGGGCGTTTCTCACCGCGAGCGGGTGACGTCGCTGCGGAAGTCGGTGTAGGTGTACGGGTTGTCGAGGATCTTCGTCTCGGGGATGTCCGGGTTCATCCCCGCCAGCCATGCCTCCTCACCCATCGACGAGCGCAGGTACTCGACGGTGGCCTCGACCTCGCGGCGCGCGGCGGCAAGGTCGGTGTCGACGAGGCGGTGGTCGTGCTTGACCACGCGGCCGTTGACCAGGACGGTGTGGACGTCGCCGCGCTGGGCCTGGAACGCGACGTGCCCGTAGGGGTTGAGGACGGGGAACGACACCGGCGAGTGGTCGTTCTTGATCAGGACGACGTCGGCCTTCTTCCCGGGCGCGAGGCAGCCGAGGTCGTCGCGGCCGAGCGTCGCGGCGCCGCCGCGGGTGGCCCAGTCGACGACCTGGTCGGCGCGCAGGCTGCAGTGGGTGACGGTGTCGCCCTTGGCGTGCGCCTCCAGGTGCATGCGGCAGCGGTCGGCGCCGAGCGTGGTGCGCATGGCGGAGAACAGGTCGCCGCTCCACCACACGCTCGTGTCCATCGACAGCGAGACCGGGATGTCGTGGTTGCGCAGCACCCAGGTGGGCGGGTAGCCCTGCCCGGCGCTCTGCTCGCTCTCGGTGGACACGGAGATGGACCCGCCGGTGGCGGCGATGCGGTGGTAGGAGTCGGCCGACAGGGACGCGGCGTGCACGTACACGGTCTCGGGCGTCATGAACCCGTGCTCGTGCATCTGCTTGATGCCCTCGTCGCTGGTCGCGCCCCACACGCCCGCGTGCGTGGTGACGGGGACCCCCAGGTCGCGGGCGACCTCGAAGGCGGGCTTCTCCGGGAAGGACGGGTCGCCGAGCACGTCGAACGCGATCTGGAAGCCGAGCATGTCGCCGCCGGCGAGCTTGCCCGCGAGGGCGCGGAACTCCGGCGTCGCGGTCCATTCGGCGGGCGGCGCCTGGATGTTGCCGTAGGCCAGGACGAACCGCCCGGGCACCGAGCGCAGCGCGTCCACGGCGGCGTCGGCGTGGTCCGGGGTCTGCAGGCCGTGCGACCAGTCGACGACCGTGGTGACGCCGGCGTCGATCGCCTCGATCGCGGCGAGCAGGTTCCCGGCGTGGACGTCCTCCGGCCGGAACCGCTTGCCGTGCTCCAGGTAGTACCAGACGAAGTACTGCGTCAGCGTCCAGTCGGCGCCGTAGCCGCGCATCGCGGTCTGCCACATGTGCCGGTGGGTGTCGATCATGCCGGGCATGACGATGCCGCCGGACGCGTCGATCTCGGCGGTGCCGTCCGGTACCGGGAGATCCGGGCCGACCGCGCTGATCGCGTCGCCCTCGATGAGGACGTCGGCGCGCTCCAGGACCTCGCGTCCGTCGGTCATCGGCAGCACCGTGCCGCCGCGCAGCACCAGGGGACGCCCCGGCTCGAACTCGGTCATCTTCGTTCTCCTCGTCTCGGGTCCCGACCGCCGGGAGCAGCCACGGACTGATGTCCGCTCTACGGTCAAACCTGCATATGGCTACTCTCGTCACAGGTAGTCAAAGTGTCAACCACTTGACCGCAACGGATATGTACGTGCCAGAATCGGAGTGACGGACGACTGTCCGTTGAACGGACGAGCGTGGACGAGCACGTGGAACGGCACGTGGGCGGGCACGTGGAACGAGCAAGGGAGCCGGATGACTGACGACACCACACGCGGCGGGCCGCTCTCGGGGGTGCTGGTGGCGGACTTCTCCCGGATCCTGGCCGGCCCCTACGCGACGATGCTGCTGGCCGACCTGGGCGCGGACGTGATCAAGGTGGAGGGCCCGGGCGGCGACGACACCCGCACCTGGACGCCGCCCGCGCGCGGCGACGCCGCGACCTACTACCTCGGCGTCAACCGGGGCAAGCGCTCGATCGCGCTCGACCTGCGGGACGAGGAGGACGCCGCCGCCGCGCGCGAGCTGGCGCGCCGCGCCGACGTCCTGATCGAGAACTTCAAGCCGGGCGGCCTGGCCCGCTTCGGCCTCGACTACGACTCCGTGCGCGCCGCGAACCCGGGCATCGTCTACAGCTCGATCACCGGGTTCGGGTCGGGGGCGGGGCGCAAGGTCCCCGGCTACGACCTGATGGTGCAGGCGATCTCCGGGCTGATGAGCCTCACCGGCGACCCGGACGGCCCGCCGTACCGGGCGGGCATCTCGGTGTTCGACGTGATGGCGGGCAACCACGCCGCGATCGGCATCCTGGCGGCGCTGCGGCACCGCGACGCGACCGGCCGGGGCCAGCTCGTCGAGGTGAACCTGCTGTCGTCGGCGCTGACGGGGCTGGTCAACCACAGCTCCGCCTACGTCGCCGGCGGCACCGTCCCGTACCGGATGGGCAACGCGCACCCCAGCGTGTTCCCCTACGAGCCGCTGCCGACCGCCGACAACGACCTGATCGTCACGGCCGCGAACGATCGCCAGTTCCGCAAGCTGTGCGAGGTGCTCGGCATCCCGGACGTCCCGGACGACCCGCGGTTCGCGACCAACGCCGACCGGACCGCCAACCGCGCGGAGCTGCGCCCGATCCTGGTGGAGCGGCTGAAGCGGCGCGGCGCGGTCGAGTGGTTCGAGCTGCTGGTGGACGCGGGCGTGCCGAGCGGGCCGATCAACACGATCGACGGCGGGTTCGCGATGGCGGAGCGCTTCGAGCTCGACCCGATCGTGGTCGTCGGGGAGGGCGACCACGCGGTGCCGACGACCCGGCACCCCATCCGCTTCTCCGAGACGCCCGCGACGTACCGCCTTCCGCCGCCGGAGCTGGACGAACACGGCGCCGAGCTGCGTAAATGGCTGTCCGAGCCGCAGGAGGACGACGACCGTGGCTGACCGACCCGAATACCCCACCGCGCTGGGCGCGTCCAGCCGGGAGACGATCACGCTGCTGGGCCGCGACCTCGCGAAGGACGTGATGGGCGAGGTCGGGTTCGGCGAGCTGGCGTTCTGGCTGGCGACGCAGCGGCGGCCGTCGCCCGGCGAGACCAGGGTCTTCGAGGCGGTCCTGGCCGCGCTCGCCGACCACGGCTTCACGCCGACCGCGATCGTCACCCGGCTGACGTACCTGTCGGCGCCCGACTCGGTGCAGGGCGCGCTGGCCGCCGGGCTGCTGGGCGGCGGCTCCCGGTTCCTCGGCGTCACCGAGGACACCGGCCGCTTCCTGCACGGCGTGCTGGCGTCGGCGGACGGCGGCCTGCCGGCCGACGACGCGGGCTGGGACGCGCTGGCGCTGCGGACCGTCCAGGCGGAGCGGGAGGCGAAGCGGTTCATCCCCGGCCTCGGCCACCACGTCCACAAGGACGGCGACCCGCGCACCCCCCGGCTGATGCAGATCGCCGCCGAGGAGGGCCTTTTCGGGCCGCACCTGTCGCTGTTCGCCGCGATCGGCCGCGTCCACCCCGAGGTGCTCGGCCGGACGCTGCCGCTGAACGGCGCCGGCGTGTGCGGCGCCGCGCTCGCCGACCTCGGCCTGCCGCTGGAACTGCTGCGCGGGTTCGCGCTGCTCGCCCGCACCGCCGGGCTGATCGGCCAGCTCGCCGAGGAGCTGCGCCGCCCGGTCGGCAACGAGATCTTCCTTTCGGTGGACCTCAACAACCGGTCCGTCGCCCCCGACCCCTACACCCCCGGAGACCGTCATGGCTGAACTGGTCGCTGTGATCGCTTCGACCCACCATCCGTTCTACTACCGCGCCAGCACCTCGACCGGCGAGGACCGCCCCGACTTCGCGGACGAGTGGGTGCGCAAGGTCGAGGCGTTCCGCGAGACGCTGACGAAGGCCCGCCCGGACGTCCTGGTGATGGTCGGCTCCGACCACTTCCACCAGCTGTGGCTGGACAACATGCCGCAGTTCCTCATCGGCAAGGCGCCGTTCTACGACGCGAACTGGTACAACGAGGAACGCGAGTTCGGGCTGCCGCGCATGCTGTTCAAGGGCCAGGAGGACCTGTCGGCGTACCTGCTGCGCGAGGGCATGGACGCGGGCTTCGACCTCGCGTTCTCCAACGAGCTGCGGATCGACCACTCGATCACGTGCCCGATCATCACGCTGCGCCCGCAGAACGACCTGCCGATCGTCCCGGTCTACACCAACATCTTCGCGCCGCCGCTGCCGCGGCCGAAGCGGTTCGTGCAGCTCGGGAAGACGATCCGGGAGCTGGTCGAGTCGTGGCCGGGGAACCAGCGGGTCGCGGTCATCGGCACCGGCCACCTGTCGCTGGAGCTGGGCGGCCCGCGCCAGTTCGGGCCGCACGGCCCCGACCCCGAGTTCGACGCGAAGGCCGTCGAGTGGATCTCGACCGGCGACATCGAGGGCTGCCTGTCGGAGGTCACGCTCGACAGCCTGCACGCGCCGGGCAACGCCACCCACGGCTTCATGGACTTCATGCTGATGATGGGCGTGGCGGGCGAGGGCCGGAAGGCCGACTACGTCGACACCTACGACCTGTTCCACACGATGGAGGCCTACTTCACCTGGTACCCGAACGGAGCGGCCAAGTGAGCAAGTACCTGCTGAACAAGTTCCTCTACACCGTCGACCGCGACCCGGAGCTGGTCGAGCGCTACCGCAACGAGCCGGAGGCGACGGTGGCGTGGTGGGAGGACGAACAGGCCAACCGCATCATCAACTGCCACGGCTGCGAGTCGTCCACCTGGCTGCGGTTCGAGGACGAGGAGCGCGCGGCGCTCGCCGGGCACGACTACCCGAAGCTGTTCGAGCTGGGCGCGCACCCGTTCCTCACGCTGACGCTGTTCATCGCGATGTTCGAGCGCGACCACGACGAGCCGCTCGGGTTCCAGCTGGAGTACGCGCGGCGGCTCGGGCACTTCTCGCTCCCCTACCCCGACATCGCGACCTGAGCCGATGCGCGCCGCGGAGATCAGGGAGTGCGGGCGTCCGCCCGCGGTGGCGGAGCGGAAGCCCCCCGTGCCGGGCGACGGCGAGGTCCTGGTGGACGTGCTCGCCGCGCCGATCACACCGCTCGACCTGCTGTGCGCGACCGGGACGTCCTACTTCGGGACGCCGGCGACGCCGTACGTGCCGGGCGTCCAGGGCGTCGGGACGGCCGGGGGCCGGACGGTCTGGTTCCCGAGCCCGGCCGGGATGGCGCCGGGCGACGGCAGCATGGCCGAGGCCGCCGCCGTCCCGGAGTCCTCGCTCGTCGAGCTGCCCGAGGGCGCCGATCCGGTGCAGGTCGCGGCGCTCGGGCTGTCGGCCGTCGCCGCGCACATGGCGCTGGTCTGGCGCGGCGAGCTGTCCGCCGGGGAGCAGGTCGTCGTGCTCGGCGCGGGCGGGGTCGTCGGGCAGGCCGCCGTGCAGCTCGCCCGGACGGCGGGCGCGCGGCGCGTCATCGCCAGCGCCCGGTCGCCGCAGGCCCGGGAGCGGGCCGCGCGCGCCGGGGCGGACGCGGTCGTGCCGCTGGACACCGCGGACGCCGCCGAGCTCGCGCGGCGGTTCGCCGACGCCGCCGACGGGCCCGTGGACCTCGTCCTCGACCCGCTGTTCGGCGCCCCCGCGGCGGCCGCGGCCCGGGTGCTGCGCCCCGGCGGGCGGCTGGTCAACCTGGGCAGCTCGGCGGACGAGACGTGCCCGATCGAGTCGTCCACCATCCGGGGGAAGTCGCTGCGGCTGCTCGGCTACACCAACAACGAGCTCTCCGCGGCGCAGCGGGCGTCGTCGGTCGCGTTCATCGCCGCGGAGGCCGCCGCCGGGAGGCTCGCCGTCGCCCACGAGACCGCGCCCCTGGAGGACGCGGCGGCGGCGTGGCGGCGCCAGCGGGACGGCAGGGCCGAGGGGCGGATCGTGCTCACCCCGCGGCCGGCCGGGTGACCTGGGGGACGGTCTCCAGCCGGGCGAAGTCGGCGCTGATCTCCCCCGCCGTGTGCAGCAGCATCGGCAGGTACTCCTCCAGGAGCTGCTCGACGGGGGTCTCGGCGGCGTGCGTGTTGACGTTGATGCCCGCGATGACCTTGCCGGAGCCGTCCCGCAGCGGCGCCGCGACCGAGCGGATGCCGCGCGCGAGCTGCTCGTCGGTCAGCGCCCAGCCGCGCGCCCGCACCTCGCGCAGCTCCGCGTCCCGCTCGGCCTTGGTGAGCTGGACGCGGGGCTCCAGGCCGGAGCGGCTCGGCTCGGCGAGGATCCGGTCGACCTCGGCGGGGTCGAGCGCGGCGAGCTGCACCTTGCCGAGCGAGGTCTGCAGCGCCGGGAACCGGGTGCCGATCTGCACCGCCAGCGCGACGATCTTCGGTACGGCGACGCGCGCGACGTAGACGATGTCGGACCCGTCGAGCTGCGCGATCGAGCACGACTCGTTCGTCTTCGCGACGAGCCGCTCCATGTGCGGGCGCGCCACCTCCCACAGGCCCATGGACCGGACGTAGGCGACGCCCAGGTCGAGGACGCGCGGGGTGAGGGCGTAGCCGCCGTCGGCGGCGCGCACGTAGCCGAGCTCCTGCAGGGTGAGCAGGATGCGGCGGGCGGTCGGCCGGGCCAGCCCGGCGGCCTCGGCGACCTGCGCGAGCGACATCACGGGCCGCCGCGCCTCGAAGGCGGTGATGACGTCAAGGCCCCGGGCCAGCGCCTCGATGAAATCCGGTCCGGTGCCTTCCCGTGGCATCGATCATCCCCTCGCCCGCCGTGCTGGATCACTCGTTGTCCATCATACGGACAAGTGACCGGAGTTCCGCGACCCGCCCCGTCCGGGCAGGCCGCGGGTCTCCCCCCGGCAGGGGACGGGGGCGGGCGGCCGGGAACGAACGCACAGCGGACAGCGGACAGCACGATCGTGCCGGTGACGGGACCAGCGGCGCCGCCCGGCCGCGGGTCAGGGGTGGAAGCGGAAGATCGCCTGGAGGACGCAGGCGGGCTTGGCGTGGTTCTCGATCTCGACCGTCAGGTCGGCGGTCACCTGGACGCCGCCGGCGATGTCCGCCACGTCGGCGAGCGATCCGGACAGGCGGATGCGGGAGCCGGCCGGGACGGGAGCGGGGAACCGCACCCTGTTCAGGCCGTAGTTCACCTTCGTCGTGACGCCGGTGACGTCGAGCAGTTCCGTCCACAGCGGGATGACCAGCGACAGCGTCAGGTAGCCGTGCGCGACGGGGCCGCCGAAGGGTCCGTCCTTCGCCCGCTCCGGGTCGACGTGGATCCACTGGTGGTCGCCGGTGGCGTCCGCGAACATGTTGATGCGGGCCTGGTCCACCTCCAGCCACCGGGTGGTGCCGAGCGAGCCGCCGGCCAGGCTCTTCAGGTCCTCGTACGCGACGGTCGTGCTCATGCCTTCTCCTTGCTGCCGAGGCCCAGCGCCCGGACGGCGTTGTCCTTGAGGATCTTGGGGCGGACGTGCGGTTTGATCTCCAGCGCGTCGAAGTCCCGCCGCCACCGGTCCGGGGTGATCACCGGGTAGTCGGAGCCGAACAGGACCTTGTCCTGCAGCAGCCCGTTGGCGTAGCGGACGAGCTGCGGCGGGAAGTACTTCGGCGACCAGCCGGACAGGTCGATGTAGACGTTCGGCTTGTGCGTGGCGACGGCGAGGGCCTCGTCCTGCCAGGGGAACGACGGGTGCGCCATGATGATCGTCAGGTCGGGGAGGTCGACGGCGACGTCGTCCAGCAGCATCGGGTTCGACAGGCCGAGCCGGATGCCGCCGCCGCCCGGCATGCCGGCGCCGATCCCGGTCTGCCCGGTGTGGAACAGGGCGGGGACTCCGTGCTCGGCGGCGACCTCCAGCAGCGGGTAGGCGCTGCGGTCGTTGGGCGCGAAGCCCTGCAGTGACGGGTGGAACTTGATGCCGCGGACCCCGTGCTCCTCGATCAGCCGGCGGAACGTCCGGGCGCCGGCCCGCCCCTTCGCCGGGTCGATGCTCGCGAACGGGATGAGCACGTCGGGGTGCTCGGCGGCGCGGTCGGCGATCTCCTCGCTGGAGATGGCCGGATGGCCGGTGGCGTTCTCGATGTCGACGGTGAACACGACCGCCGCCAGGCGCCGCTCCCGGTAGTAGGACGCGATCTCGTCGATCGTGGGGGTGCGGTTGGCGTCCGCGCCGAAGTACTTCGCGGACGCCTCCATGAACTCGTCCGGCAGCGAGAGGTGCCCGTGCAGGTCGGACTCCACGTGGACGTGGACGTCGACGGCCTCCAGCGCGTCCAGGTCGAGGCCGCTCATCGCGGCTGCTCCTCGGGGAGGTTCTCCCCCACGGTCTGCTCGTGCTCGGCGAAGACCGTGGGCCAGGCGGCGGCGATGTCGTCGGCGCTCCACCCGCCGTCCCGGTAGGCGGCGACGGCCTGGGTCGGGTGCGTCCACAGGGAGAGCCGGTCGCCGCCGACGCCGATCGCCTGCCCGGTGATGCCGGACGCGGCGTCCGAGGCGAGGAAGGCCACCAGCCCGGCGGCGTCCTCGGGCGTGCCGAAGGCCAGGGCGCGGCGGGCGAACGACGGCATCTCCTCCCCGCGGCGCATCGCCTCGACGTACGGGGCGAGCGCGGGGATCGTCTCGGTCATCGCGGTCGCCGCGACCGGGACGATCGCGTTCACGGTGACGTCCGCGCGGGCCAGCTCCATCGCCCAGGTGCGGACGAACCCGACGATCCCGGCCTTGGCCGCGGAGTAGTTCGTCTGCCCGAAGTTGCCGCGCTGCCCGGCCGGCGAGCCGACCAGGATGAGCCGGCCGCCCTCGCCCTGCTCGCGGAACCGGCGCGCCGCCGCGCGGGCGCAGGTGAACGTGCCCTTGAGATGGACCTGGACCACCGTGTCGAAGTCGTCGTCGGTCATCTTCCACAGCACGCGGTCGCGCAGGACGCCGGCGTTGGTCACCATCACGTCCAGCCGGCCGAACTCCGCCACCGCCCGCCCGACCAGGGCGTCGGCGGTCTCGGCGGGGCCGACCGCGGCGGGGTGCGCGACGGCCCGCCCGCCCGTGTCGGCGATCTGCTCGGCCGCGGCCTCGGCGGCGGCCGCGTCCGCGTCGTTGACCACGACCGCCGCGCCCGCGCGGGCGAGTTCCGCCGCGTAGGCGAGGCCGAGGCCGCGCCCGGCGCCGGTCACCACCGCCGCCTTCCCGTTCAGCTCCATGGGCACCCTTCCGATCCGCTCGTTCCCTAGAAATTAGATTCACTACTGTCGTGCGTCAAGATTTCATCGAATAACCTTGGTCACGGCGGGAGGGCGGCGCGGCATGGTGAGATGTCCCCGATGACGACGCTGCACACGACGGGACACCACGGGGACACGACGGCGACCGGAGGGACGGGCATGATCGCCGAGCGGGACGCGTCCGCGGGCGCACGGGGGCGGCGGCGCGCACCGCAGCAGCTGCTGTTCAGCTTCCTCGGCTCGCTCGTCCTCGACCGCGACCTGCCGCCGATCAGCTCGCGGGTGTTCCTGCACCTGCTGGAGGACCTCGGGGTCGCGGAGGCGGCGGGCCGCGCCACGCTCGCGCGGATGACCCGCAAGGGGCTGCTCGCCCGCGTCCGGGAAGGGCGCACCGCGCGGTTCTCGCTCACCCCGTGGGCCGAGGATCTGCTGCGCGAGGCGAGGCCGCGGGTGCGGTCCCCGCAGCCGTTCACCCATCCGGGCGGCGAGTGGACGCTGCTCAGCTACTCCATGCCGGAGAGCCGCCGCGACCTGCGCCACCAGATCCGCGCCCGGCTGATCTGGGCCGGGTTCGGCGGGCTGCGGGACGGGCTGTGGATCGCGCCCGGCCGGGTCGACATCGCCGCGATCTTCGCCGGGCCCGAGTTCGCCGAGCTGGGGGAGCTCGCCGACGCGTTCTACTCCGTCCCGGTGGAGGGCACCGACGTGCCCCGGCTGCTGCACCGGGCGTGGGACGTGGAGGCGATCCGCGCCGAGCACGAGGCGTTCCTCGCCACCTGGACGGCCGACCGGGAGCGGCGCGGGCGGCCGCTGTCCCGGCTGACCCTGCTCGGCGCCGACTGGCTGCAGCTGCTGCGCACCGACCCCGGCCTGCCCGCCGAGCACCTCCCCGGCGGCTGGCCCGCGCCCGCGTCCACCGCCCTGTACCGGGAGCGGTTCGCCGCCCTCGAACCGGACGCGGCGGCGCAGCTCCGCAAGCTCCTCGCCGACGACGCCGGGCGCCGCTGAACCCCGCTCCGCGCGGGCGCGTACCGTCTTTCGTGTCCACGGAGCCGATAGATCCGAGCCTGCTGCGCAAGAACGCGCACAGCCCGTCCTTCTTCGCCCTCCAGCGGGCCTCGTCCGGCCGCCACGACCTGGTCGACTTCTGCATCCCGTGCAATCCCTACTTCCCGACGCCGGGCATGTTCTCCCAGCTCGCGGGGTCGCTGGAGCAGATCCTGAAGTACTACCCGAGCGACGCCGACACGATCACCGCGGAGCTGTGCTCGACGCTCGGGCACAACCCGCAGACGGTCGTCATGGGCAACGGGTCCACCGAGCTGATCACCTGGATCGACCACCTGCTGGTGCGGGAGAGCCTCGCCACCCCGATCCCGACGTTCGGCCGCTGGACGGACCAGCCGCTGGAGACCGGCAAGCGGGTCGACATGTTCCAGCTCCACGAGATGCGCGGCTTCGAGTGCAACGTGGACGAGTTCGTCCACTTCGTCCGGGCGCGCGGCTCGCGGGCGGCGGTCATCTGCAACCCCAACAACCCGGACGGCGGCTACGTCCCGCGCCGCGAGGTCGTCCGGCTGCTGGACTGCCTCATCGACCTGGACCTCGTGGTCGTGGACGAGTCGTTCCTCGACTTCGTGGACGCCGAACCGCACACCAGCGTCGCCGACGAGGCCCGGATCCGCCCCAACGTCATCGTGCTGAAGAGCCTCGGCAAGAACTTCGGCCTGCACGGCATCCGGTTCGGCTACCTGGTCGCCAACCCCGCGCTGGCGCGGACCGTCCGCGCGGCACTGCCGAAGTGGAACCTCAACTCCTTCGCCGAGGTGGTGGTGTTCCTGCTGCGCGAGCACGGCGCCGAGTACCGGGAGAGCCTGCGGCTGCTGTCCCGCGACCGGATGCTGATGGCGCAGCAGCTGGCCTCGCTGCCCGGGCTGAAGGTGTTCCCGTCGCAGGGCAACTTCATCATGGTCAAGCTGCCGGACGGCAAGGACGGCGTGGCGCTGCGGGACCACCTGATCGCGCATCACGGCGTGTTCGTCCGGGAGTGCGGCAACAAGCTCGGCTCGACGAGCCAGTTCCTGCGGCTGGTCGTGCGGCCGCAGGCCGACGTGCAGCGGCTGCTGATCGGCCTCGGCTCCTACCTGTACGGGCAGGCCGCGGACGCCCCGCCCGACAACGTCGTCACGCCCGGCCACGGGTGGGGCGAGCCGGCCGCCGCGGGCGCCGAGCCGGACCCGGCCGGCCGCTACACCGATCTCCCGCACACCGAGTCCCGAACTGAGGATTTCCGCGCCGCCATTTAAGGAAAGGCCGAAAAAGGGAATCCGCGGGCAATCCGGCGAGATGATCTAGCGGGCGGGCGCGGTGCGCCGTACGTTGGCTGCATTGTCCGTCCGGGAGCCGCCCCCTTTACGGTGCGCTCCGACGCGTCCGCAGAGAGGGCCGCAATGGAGAATCCATTCGTCATCGACCCGTCCGGCAGCGATGTCCAGGGAGAGGCCGCGAAACTGCGGGCGCGCGGCCCGGTGACGCCGGTGGAACTGCCCGGCGGCGTCGTCGCGTGGGCGGTGACCGGCCAGGAGCAGCTCAAGCGGCTGCTGGCCGACCCGCGGGTGTCGAAGGACCCGAATCTGCACTGGACGAAATGGATCGACGGCGAGGTCGGCGAGGAGTGGCCGCTCAGCCTGTGGGTCTCGGTGAAGAACATGTTCACCGCCTACGGCGAGGCGCACCGCCGGCTCCGCGCCATCATCTCCCGCGCGTTCACCCCGCGCCGCACCGAGGTGCTCCGGCCGGACGTCGAGCGGATCACCACCGGGCTCATCGACGGGCTGGCCGCGTCCCCGGACGGGCGCGCCGACCTGCGCGAGGCGTTCGCCTACCCGCTGCCGATCGAGGTGATCTGCCGGCTGTTCGGCGTCCCCGACGCGACCCGGCCGAGCCTGCGCCGCTGCGTGGACGGCATCTTCAACACGGCGCTGACGCCGGAGGAGGCGCTCGCCAACCAGGCGGAGATGTACGGCATCCTGCAGGAGTTCGTCGCGTTCCGGCGCCGCGAGCCCGCCGACGACCTGGCGGGCGTGCTCATCTCCTCCCGCGACGAGGACGGCTCGCAGCTCAGCGAGACCGAGCTGGTCGACACGCTGATCCTGATGATCTCCGCCGGGCACGAGACCACGGTGAACCTGCTCGACCAGGTGATCACCGCGCTGCTGACGCACCCGGAGCAGCGCGCGCTCGTCCGGTCCGGCGAGGTGCCGTGGACCGAGGTGATCGAGGAGGCGCTGCGCTGGCAGGCGCCCGTCGCGAACCTGCCGCTCCGCTACGCGGTGGAGGACATCGACGTCGACGGCGTCACGATCGGAAAGGGCGAGGCGATCCTCGCCGCCTACGCGGCCGCCGGCCGCGACCTTTCCCTGCACGGCGACGACGCCGACCTGTTCGACATCAGGCGGGCGAACAAGGAGCACATCTCCTTCGGCCACGGCGTGCACTTCTGCGTGGGTTCGCACCTCGCGCGGATGGAGGCCGAGATCTCGCTGCCCGCGCTTTTCGGCCGCTTCCCCGATATGGAGTTCGCCGTCGACCCGGCCGAACTCCGCCCGGTCGAGTCGTTCATCTCCAACGGCCACCGGGCGCTGCCGGTGGTCCTCAATTCCTGAGCCTTTCGCCAGGCATTTTCCCGGTCCGCTTCCGGAAGCCCCGGAAACGCGCGGCGCAGCCCGATGATTCGTCGCCCGACGATTCGCCGCCCGACGAGCCGCCGCCCGACGAGCCGCCGCCGGGCGGTCCGTCAGCCGGCGTCGCGGCGCGCCTTGGCCCGGCGCTTGCCCT
>NZ_JBIQHY010000051.1:0-5221 GCF_044508335.1 Actinomadura sp. | reverse complement strand
CGCCGGGCGGTCCGTCAGCCGGCGTCGCGGCGCGCCTTGGCCCGGCGCTTGCCCTCGTGCATCGCCTGGACGCGCGCGATCGGAATGGTGCGGCCGTGCTCGATCAGGTCGGCGGGCAGCGACTGCGGTTCCGGCATGAGGCCGGACCAGGGGTCGCGGTCGCCGAGGACGCCGAGGGCCGTCTTGATCGTGAAGTCGGCCGGGGCGACGCCGTCGAGGTCGTCCCACGCGACGGGGAACGAGACGGGCGTCCCCGGGCGGATGCGCGGGCTGTAGGCGGCGGCCACGGTCGCGCCGCCGGCGCGGGTCGAGTCGAGGAACACCTTGCCGTCCCGGTCCTCGCGGATGAACGCCGTCGTCGCGAGGCCGGGGTCGAGCCGCTCGGCGCGGACGCCGAGCGCGCGGGTCGCCGCGGCGACGTCCTCGGCGGGCGTCCGGCCGTCCAGCGGCACGAACACGTGCACGCCCTTCGCGCCGCTCGTCTTGACCGCGCCCCGCAGCCCGCACTCCTCCAGCGCCCGGCGGACGAGATGCGCGGCGCGGACGGCGGCGCCGAACGCGCCGGACCCCGGCGGGTCGATGTCGATGACGAGGTGGGTGGGGCGGTCCGGCGCGTCCGCGCGGAACAGCGGCGGGTGGTACTCGACGGCGCGCTGGTTGGCGAACCACAGCAGCGTGCGGCGGTCGTCGCACAGCGCGTACGCGACCTCGCGGCGGGACGTCTCGGCCCACATCCGCACCGTGCGCACCCACTTCGGCGTGTACTTCGGCACGTTCTTCTGCATGAACGGCTTCTGGCCGCGCAGCACGCGGATCACCGACAGGGGGCGGCCGGCGAGCTGCGGGACGAGGCGGTCGGCGACGGCGTCCAGATAGTCGACCAGGTCGCGCTTCGTCGCGCCCGCTCCCTCGAACAGGGGCTGGTCCAGGTTGGTCAGCCGGACCCCGGCACGCTCCTCTTCGGCGCTCACCCCACCACCTTCGCACGCGCCTCCGACAACCGAGTAGCGTCGGCCGCATGTACGTTCCGGCGCATTTCGCTGCAAATGACACCGAGGTCAGGGAGCTGCTGGCCGGATGCGACGCGGCCGACCTGGTGACGAGCACGCCGCGTGGGCTCATCGCGACGTTCCTGCCCATCCTGTACGACCCGTCGGTGGGCGAGCACGGCGCGATCCTGGCGCACGTCGCGCGCAACAACGATCAGTGGCGCGAGCCAGCCGCCGGCGAGTCGCTGTTCATCCTGCACGGCCCGCACGCCTACGTGTCGCCGTCCTGGTACCCGTCCAAGCGCGAGCACGGCCGCGCGGTGCCGACGTGGAACTACCTCACCGCGCACGTCTACGGCCGCCTCGTCGTCCACGACGACCCGGCGTGGGTCGAGTCGATGGTCCGCCGCCTGACCGAGCGCCACGAGAGCGGCCGCGACCCGTCGTGGTCGGTGGACGACGCCCCCGCCGAGTTCATCTCGGGGCAGCTGCGCGCGATCGTGGGCCTGGAACTGGTCATCAGCAGGATCGAGGCCAAGGCGAAGATGAGCCAGAACCGCCCCGAGGCCGACCGCGCCGGCGTCGTCGAGGGCTACCTGGCGGAGGGCGACACCGCGATGGCCGAGGCCGTCCGCGACGCCTGACTCCGCCGCGGTCAGGTCAGCGGGTCCAGGGTCGTCGTCACGCGGGGCGCCCGGCCGGCGGCGCAGGTGTGGGACGCGAGGTCGGCGCCCACGCCCAGTGCGGTCGGGATGAGGCGGTTCGTGCGGAACGCGATGCCGGGGTCGCGAAGCATCGGGTTGGCGCCGGGGATCACCTCGGCGAGCAGCACGAACGTCGGGTCGATGACCTTGGTGACGCCGTCGTCGTCCACGACCTCCACCCAGGCGTGCACGAGGTCCGGCAGGCCGACGAGCCAGCCGATCCGCGTGGTGGCGGGGATGCCCTCCTCCCGGCAGAGGCGGGCGATGTAGCGGCTGGCAGAGCCGCAGCTCGCGAACCCGCGCGGGATGAGGGACTCGTCGTTCCGCATCGCCTCGGGGAGCCGCAGCCAGCGCAGCTCCGCGCCCACGAACTCGCGCAGGATCGCGCGGAGCGCGGGCGAGCGCAGCACGGGGCAGTCGCCGACCGTCCGCAGCACGGCCGAGAGGGTGAGCGCCGGCCCGGACCCGCGGGCGGTCGCCGCCGGCCCGGCGGGGACGTCGCGCGCCGCGCCGGCCGGCAGGGCGCGGACCTGGCGGACCTTCCCGCCGTAGGCGCCGGTCCGGGGCCGGGCGAGCGTGTTGCGGGCGCCGGGCCCGCAGCCCTCCGGGGCGCCGCAGGCGACGCGCAGCTCGAACCGGGACATGCGGGGCGCGATGAGGTCCTCGCAGGACGAGCGGGTCCAGCGCAGGGCGGACGCGACGCCCCGCTCGACCGCGGTGCGCCCGGAGCCGGAGTAGAGGGCGAGGTTGAACAGGTCCCGGGAGTCGAACCGCTCCCGGCCGCGCCCGCCGGTGGCCGGGAGCCCGTGCCGGATCAGCGCGGACAGCGCGTCCTGGTCGCAGGCGAGCATCGAGGCGGCGTCGGCCCGGCCGGTGTCCGGCCGGTGGTGCTCCGGGGGGATGACGAGGATCCCGTCGAGCGCGCGCAGCAGCGGGTGGGCGGAGGCGCGGGCCATGTCAGCGCTTCACGAAGTGGTAGTCGGACGGGTCGAGGCCGCGGGTCCGGCGGCGGTAGCCGAGCATCGAGCCCGGCCAGTTGCTCGCGTTGCGGCCGCCCCGCGTGTACCAGCTGGTGCAGCCGCCGGCGTTCCAGACGGTCCCGCCGAGGCGGCGCTGGAGGCGCTCGTCGAACGCGGAGAGCACGTCCTCGCGGACGTCCATGTACAGCACCTCCGGGTCGCGCAGGGCCCGGACGGCTTGCACGATGTAGGCGATCTGGCTTTCCAGCATGTGTACCACCGACCCGGAACCGACGTTGGTGTTGGGCCCGTACATCAGGAAGAAGTTCGGGAAACCGGCGACGGTCATGCCGAGGTAGGCGCGCGGCCCGTCCCGCCAGGCGTCGTCCAGCGCGCGGCCGTCCAGCCCCGAGACGCGCATCGGCGCGACGAAGCCGTGCGACTGGAAACCGGTGCCCATGATGATCGTGTCGGCCCGGTGCGACCTCCCGTCGGCGGTGACGACCGCGTCCGGTGCGACCTTGACGATCGGGCTGGTGACGACGTCCACGTGGGGGAGGTTGAGGGTCCTGTAGTAGTCGCTGGACACCAGGACGCGCTTGCAGCCGAGCTCGTAGCCGGGCGTCAGGTTCTTCCGCAGCTCCTTGTCGCGCACCGACCACCGCGTGGCGCGGCACAGCGCCCGGATGTGGGCGGACAGCACCCGGCGCCCGCGCGGCGAGATCAGCATCGGGTTGAGCAGCACCTCGAACCAGACGAACACCCCGAGGCGGGACAGCCGCTGCAGGACCGGGAACCGGCGGTTGAGCCGGGAGCGGACGCGCGGGTAGCGGCGGTCCCACTTCCAGCCCACCCACTGCGGCTCGCGCTGGAACACGGTCAGCTTCGCGGCCCGCGGCGCGATCCGCGGGACGAACTGGACGGCGCTCGCCCCGTTGCCGACGACGGCGACGTCGCGTCCGGAGAGGTCGTGGCCGTGGTCCCACTCCGCCGAGTGGAACACGGCGCCGCCGAAGGACTCCAGGCCGGGGATGTCGGGCACGTGCGGCCGGCTGAGCTGCCCGCACGCCGAGACCAGCACGTCCGCCGGGCACGTCTCCCCCTCGGCCGTCCGCAGGTTCCAGCGCCCCTCCTTGGCGTCGAAGTCGGCGGAGGCGATCTCCTTCCGGAACCTCATGTGCTCCATGACGCCGTACTTGCGCGCGCACCCGCGCAGGTAGTCGAGGATCTCCGGCTGCGGCGCGAACCGGCGCGACCAGTCGTGCTTCGGCTCGAACGAGTAGGAGTACAGGTGGGAGGGGGCGTCGCACGCCGCGCCGGGATAGGTGTTCTCGCGCCACACGCCGCCGACGCCGTCGGCCCGCTCGAAGACGGTCAGCTCGGTGAAGCCCGCGCGCTTCAGCGCGATGGCGAGCCCGAGCCCGCTGAACCCGCTCCCCACGATCGCGACCGACGGTCCGCCCATGGCAATGGTCCCTTCGACGCCCACGCCACAGTAACCGCTAATTGGCGCGTCGCCAATAGCCTCTCAGCGCGGGCGCCAGGGCGATTCGGGGGACGTGGGCCGGGGGTCGGCGGCCACCCGCAGGGCATAGGTGGGGGCCGGCGCGCGCTCGACGGGGCCGAGGTAGGCGTGGCCGGTCAGATGGCACCAGGCGGGCAGGTCGATGGGGGCCGCCGGGTCGAGGGCGATCAGGTGGACGACGGTGCCGGGCGCGAGTCCGGCGAGGCGCCCGCGCAACTCCAGCAGAAGGCGCACGCAGGAGCGGTCGCCTCCGTCGATCACCACTGGGTCCGTGCTCATTCCCACACCCCCGGTTCTAGCAGGCCGCCGGGTGAAATATATGGCTTTGTCACCACGAGACGCCCGGCGGGGCGGCGCACCCGCACGCCCCCGGCCGCGCGCCCCGGCGGGCGGGCGAGGCAGCGGACGAAAACGACAGACCCGGACGAAACGCGAGCGAACGAGTTCGTCTCGGATATGGGCGAGGGACGCCCTAGACTTGACTTCTTCTTTCAGGTTTCGTCCAGGATCAACGCTTACAGTCGCAGTGGAGTACCCCCCGTTGTCATCCAGGTGAGGAAACCGACTTTGGGGCGAACGATGGAGCTCGGAGCAGCGCGGGTGGAGATCACGGAGACCTGCGGGACGCTGACGTTCCCGGACGAGGTCGACCTGAGCAACGGCGAGGAGATCCTCGCCCAGGCCGTGCGGCTCCTCGACTCCGGGACACCGGCCCTGATCCTCGATCTCACCGGCTGCACGTTCTGCGACTCCAACGGGCTGAACGTGATCACGCGTTCGCAGATGCGGGCGAGCGAGCTGGGGGTGCCCATGTGGGTGGTGCTGCCGCCGCGCGGCCTGGTCCGCCGGGTGTCGGACGTGGCCGGGCTGCAGCGCCGCGTCGCGATCGCGCCGGACGTGGCCACCGCCCGCGAGGCGCTCGCCGCCCATCCCTCGCCCTAGGCCGGGCCGGCGGCCGGTCAGGCGGACGGGCCCGGCTGGTGGCGCCCCGCCGGGCCCGCCCTCTCCCGTCAGCCGACGCGCTCGATGCGGGCGCGGCGGATG
>NZ_JBIQHY010000183.1:0-9062 GCF_044508335.1 Actinomadura sp. | reverse complement strand
GGCAGCAGGGTCAGGCGCCGGGGTCGGGCGCCGGGGTCAGGCGTCCGCCGGGTGATCGTCGAGCTGCTCGTCGGACGGGCGGGGCGCTTCCGGGCCGTCGCGGCCGAGGCGGAGCATGCGGGAGACGCGGACGGTGCGGAACTCGCGTCCGCGCACGCTGAACGAGTGCCCGGACGCGGCGCGGATGCCCGCGGCCATCGCCTCCCATTCGGCGAGCTCCGCGGCGGACGGCGGGTCGCCCTGGAACTCGCGGAGCCGGGGGAGCAGGCCGGTGAAGCGCCGGGCCAGCCGGTCGCGGACCTCGTCGGGGTCGTCGCCGCCGGTGAGCGGCGCCCATGAGTCGCCGTCGAGCTCCACCGCGACGAACGCCGGCGGGAGCAGCACCACCCCGGGGTGCGTCCGGATCGCGTGCCGCGCCTCGGTCCGGACGATGCCGGGGACGCTCCCGGGCTTCGGCATGAAACCGGCGAGGTTCAGCCGCAGCTGCGCCTCCCACTGGCCGCACGGCGCCGCCGGGTCGATCAGGTGGCCGCGCAGCAGACCGTCCCGGGCGAGACCGTCCCCGGCGAGACCGTCCCCGGCGAGACCGTCCCCGGCGAGACCGGCGTCGGTGGCGCGCGGCGGCTCCAGCACCCGGTCGCCGAAGTGGATGAACCGCTCCACCCGGACGATCCGGTACCGGCGGTCGCCGATCTCCCACTCGTCCTTCTCGAGCTGCTCGCCCTCCTCCGGGTCGAGCCGGGCGGCGGCCGCGCGCATGGCTCCGGCGGTCGCCGGGTCGGGCTCGCCGGCGGCGGCCGTCCGCAGGTCGACGGCGAGGCCGTACCGGGCGGCGGAGGGGTCGTCGCAGCCGAGCGCGCCGATGCGCCATTCGCGTCCGCGCTGCACCGCGTGGCCGAAATCGGGGGAGCCGAACGGAAAAATCTTCGGGTAGCGCCGGATCCGCTCGCCGAGCTCCCGGTCGCGCACCGCCGCGACCGGATCGAGGCGGGCGACCACGTTGATGTGGTCGTACCCGCGCATCAACGCGAAGGTCATGCCCGCATCCTGGCCGGACGCCCGCTGGCGCGCACGGTTTTCTCCGCATTCCTGCGCCGGAATCGTCACCCTTGTCCGCGATTGCGGTCAATATTCAGACCGGTTTTCGGACGCTTATCCGTCCAGTTCGATGACGACCTTCACGTCGTCGGGGTGCGGGGTGAACGCCTCGTCGTAGCGCTCCAGCGGGACGCGGCGGGAGATGAGGCGGCCCAGCCAGTCCAGGTCGGCCTCCGCGAGCGCCCGCGCCGCCGCGGCGTAGTGGCCGAGGTTCGCGTTGACCGACCCGACGACCGCGTCGTTCTCCAGCACGATGTCGCGGTTGAGCGCGCCCGCGTCGACCTTCAGCGGGCGGCCCGTCGGCGACACGCCGGTCAGGCACACGACCCCGTACGCGGCGTTGTTCGCGATCGCGCCGAACACCAGCTGGGCCGCGCCCGTCGCCTCGACCACGATGTCCGGCCGGCACTCCGCGACGGCCGCGTCCAGCCCCTCGTGGTGGTAGGTCGCGCCGAGGCCGGCGACCAGCTCCGGCTTCGGCCCGTCCGCGACGCGGTCGAGGACGTGCACGTCCAGGCCGCGCTGCGCGCCCAGCAGCGCGGCGAGCAGCCCGATCGGCCCCGCGCCCGTCACCAGCACCCGGCGCGGCTCGAACCAGGAGCGCCCGCCGACCTTCTCGATCTGGTCCCACGCCTTGGCGACGACGGTGGTCGGCTCCATGAGCACGCCTACCTCGGCCAGCCGCGGGTCGAGCTTCACCGCGTAGTCCGCCTCGACCCGCCACGCCCGGCTCGCGTACCCGTCGATCTCCTTGATGCCGCGCTCGGTGTACTTCCCGTTGCGGCACATGTCGAACTCGCCGTGCGCGCACGCCCCGCACGGCTCCGGGTCGGGCCGCCGGACCACGCCGACGACCAGGTCGCCGGGGGAGAAGCCGCTGCCGGGCGGCGCCTCGCGCACCCGGCCGAGCGACTCGTGCCCGATGACCAGCCGCTCGCGCCCGGGCGGCGCCCAGCCGTAGTCCCCCGCGGCGATCTCCCGGTCGGTGCCGCACACCCCGACGGCGAGCCCGTCCACCAGCAGGTCGTTCTCCCCGGGCTCCGGGTCGGGGACGTCGGTCACGGCCAGCGAGCCGCCCTTCTTCGGCAGCACGGTCAGGGCGCGCATGCGGTTCCTCCTTCGGCTTCGGGCGGTTCAGGGGCGGTGGTGCGCGGGCCGCGTGCCGCTCAGGTGCCGGGCGGTGTTGACCAGCCCGACGTGCGAGTACGCCTGCGGGGTGTTCCCGATCTGCCGCCCGGCCGCCGTGTCGTACTCCTCGCTGAGCAGGCCGAGGTCGTTGCGCAGGTCGAGCAGCCGCTCGAACAGCTCGGTCGCCTGCTTGGTGCGGCCGATGCCGTGCAGCGCGTCCGCGAGCCAGAACGTGCAGGCGAGGAACGAGCCCTCGTCGCCCGGCAGGCCGTCCACGCCGCCGTCGGCGCCGGTGTCGTAGCGGAGCATGAACCCGTCCCGGTACAGCTCGCGCTGCACCTCGTCGACGGTGCCCACCACCCTCGGGTCGTTCCACGGCAGGAACCCGACCTGCGGGATGAGCAGCAGCGCCGCGTCCAGCCCCCGCGAGCCGTAGAACTGGGTGAACGTGCCGCGCTCCGCGTCGAACCCGTTCGCGCACACGTCGTCGTGGATCTCCTGGCGCAGCGCCTTCCACTTGTCGACCGGCCCCTCCAGGCCGTACCGCTCGGCGCCCTGCACCATGCGGTCGACGCCCGCCCACGCGAGCACCTTCGAGTGGACGAAGTGGCGTCGCTCCCCGCGCACCTCCCACAGGCTGTTGTCGGGGTCGCGCCAGTGCCCTTCGAGGAAGTCCATCAGGGCGAGCTGCATGTCCCAGGCGTCCTCGTCCGCGTCGATCCGGGCGGTGCGCGCCAGGTGCAGGCCGTCCAGGACCTCGCCCCACGTGTCCAGCTGGAACTGGTCGGACGCCGCGTTGCCCACCCGGACGGGCGACGACCCCTCGTACCCGGGGAGCCAGTCCACCGTGAACTCGGTGAGCCGCCGGGTGCCGTCGATGCCGTACATGATCTGCAGGTCGGCCGGGTCGCCGGCGACCGCGCGCAGCAGCCACTCGCGCCACGCCTTCGCCTCCGTGGCGAACCCGGTGCCGAGCAGCGCCTGCAGCGTGAACGTCGCGTCCCGCAGCCAGCAGAACCGGTAGTCCCAGTTGCGCGGGCCGCCGAGCTGCTCCGGCAGGGACGTGGTCGCGGCGGCGACGATGCCGCCGGTCGGCGCGTAGGTGAGCGCCTTCAGCGTGATCAGCGACCGGCGGACCGCGTCGTCCCAGCGCCCGTCGTATTCGTAGTGCCTCATCCAGTCCGACCAGAACGCCTCGGTTTCGGCGAGGGCCTGCTCGGGCTCGACCGCCTTCGGGCGCGGCAGGTGGGACGGCTTGTGGGTCAGCACGAACGGCACCCGGTCGCCCGCCGACACGGCGAACTCCGCGTACGTGGCGAGGTCGTGCCCCTCCAGCTCGACGGGCGTCTTCAGCCACGCCGCGTCCGGCCCCGCGATCGCGTTGAACTCGCCCTCGCGGTGCCGCACCCACGGCACGATCCGCCCGTAGTCGAACCGCAGCCGCAGCGCCGTGCGCATCGGGACCCGCCCGCTGACGCCCTCCACGATCCGGACGATGTCGGCCGCCTCCCCGCGCGGCGGCATGAAGTCGATCAGCCGGACGGTGCCGTCCGGGGTGTCCCACTCGCTCTCCAGGATCAGCGTGTCGCCCCGGTAGCGGCGCCGCGTGCACAGGCCGCCGGACGCGGGCGCCACCCGCCAGAACCCGGCGTCCTCGTCGCCGAGCAGCGCGGCGAAGCAGGCGGGGGAGTCGAACCGGGGCAGGCACAGCCAGTCGACCGATCCGTCCCTGCCGACCAGCGCCGCGGTCTGCGTGTCGCCCAGCAGCCCGTAGTCCTCGATCCTCAGTGCCAAAACGCGCACCCCCGCACTCGGTCCTCCGGCGTACTCCGATCTACCCGTGATAGTGGATGTATGTCCCGTCCGTCAGAGATTCGGAGAAAGGCCCCGGAAATGTGCCGGCACGGCGACATGGGAGCTGCCGCCGTGCCGGATGCCGAAGCGTCGTCCGCTACGGGGTGCTGCAGGAGATGGACGGGTCGGAGACGTCGCCGCTCGGCGTGCCGGCGGTGAAGCCGAACGACGCCGACTGGCCCGGCCCCAGGTTGGAGTTCCAGCCGACCGGCTTGACCGTGACGACGTTGCCGCTCGTGCTGGGCGTGCCGTTCCAGAGGGCGACGATCGACTGGCCGGAGTGCATGGTCATGACGACCGTCCAGGAGCTGACCGCACTGCTGCCGGCGGTGATGACGACCTGGCCGTTGAAGCCGTTGTTCCACTGCGCGGTGCGGGTGTAGGTGCAGGTGACGGTGCCGTCGTCGCCTCCGTCGTCGCCTCCGTCGTCCCCGCCGTCGTCGGAGGAGCCGCCGAGGGCTTCCAGGACCGCGTTGTACGCGGGCTTCTTGTTGTAGTTGTCGTCGAAGAGGAGCGCGGCGCCCTCACCGGGGAACGTGTCGGGAACCCAGGAGTACTTGTCGGTGATGCCCCACACGGTGATGACGGTGCAGCGCGACACGGCGAGGCACGCGGAGACGACCTTCTTGTAGTCGTTCGCCTGCGTGGCGAGCTTCGAGCTGTCCGCCGGGGTGTTCATGCGGATGTCCAGCTCGGTGATGTGGACGTCCACGCCCAGGGCCGCGAACCGCTGGATGTTGGCCTGCATGTCGGACGGCACGTTGCCCAGGGTCAGGTGCGCCTGGAGCCCGACGCAGTCGATCGGGACGCCCCGCGCCTTGAAGTCCTGGACCATGTTGTAGACGGCATTGCTCTTCGCGTTCTGGCCGTCGATGTTGTAGTCGTTGTAGCAGAGCTTGGCGTTGGGGTCGGCCTGGCGGGCCGCCCGGAACGCCTCCTCGATGTAGCCGTCGCCGATGACCCGCTGGAACACCGTGTCGCGGCGGGCGCCGGAACCGTCCTGGAACGCCTCGTTCACCACGTCCCAGTAGTTGATCTTGCCGGCGAAGTGGCCGGCCTCCTTCGCGATGTGGTTCCGCATCACGCTGAGCAGCTCGTCCCGGGAGGAGATGCCGCTGACCCACCCGGGCAGCTGGCTGTGCCACACCAGCGTGTGCCCGCGGATCGCCATGCCCTGCGCCTGAGCGTGGCTGACGAGCTGGTCGGCCGCGCTGAAGTTGAACGAGTCGCGGGACGGCTCGGTGGTCTCCCATTTCATCTCGTTCTCGGGCGTGAGCTGGTTGAACTCGCGGTCGAGCGTGGTGACGTACGCCGACTCGCCCATGTGGCCCTGCGCGGCGGCGGTACCGAAGACGCGGCCCTTGGCGGCGGCCGCCTCCCCGAGCGTGCCGGGGGCCGCCGACGCGGGGAGCGCGACGGCCACCAGCATCGCGAGGAGCAGCGACACTGCTCCCAGCACTGCGGTGAGTGCTCTTCTCATGGTTTCGTTCCTCCTAGGAGAGTGAGTGCTTTTCGTTCGGCCTTTCCGAGGAAAGTGGGAGGCTTCCGGGATTCCGGGGATGAAGAGTGCCTATTCGGGGGTGGAGCGAGACCCTGCCCGCCGGCTTTCCGGGGGACCGAGATAAGAGGTCCTGAGCCCTCCGGTGTCGACCACGATCTTCTGCAGGACGACGGTCGGGTCGACCATCCAGAACTTCAGGGTGTGCGTCCCCGGTCCGGTGATGGCGTGGGTGGTGACGGTGCGGTTCACGTTGTCGGACGTGTTCCGCTCCCACTGCCTGTTCATGGTGGTGTCGTTCGCGCCGGTCTGCGCCGTGACGTTCACGACCTGCGGCTGCTCGTCATCGATGGAGACGGCGTATTTCAGGCCCTCGGCCGAAAGGACGCTGTTCCTCGGCGACAGGTAGGCCCAGACCTTCACCGGACCGGTCGTGGTGATCGTCATGTCGTATTCGAGGCGCGGTCCCTCGCCGGGCTCCCGGCTGGGCGCGGTGACGGGGAACGGCTCCATTCCGGCGCCGGTGCGGCCGATTCCGGGGACGCGCTTCCACCGCGCCGCTCCCGCACCGGTCGCGCGGCTGTAGTGGTCGGCGTTCATGGAGACGTAGCCGCCCGCCTCGACGAAACCGTGCGCCCGGTTCGAGGCCGGCTTCTTGACGACGGCCTGGACGGTCACCGTGCGCCCGCCCGGACCCGAGATCTCGATGGGCACGCGGCTGGTGCCCTTGGGCGCGCGGGCCCAGTCGATCCACACGGTCGCCCGGACCTGCTTGTCGACCCGTCCCCTGTCATGGGTGACCCGCACCCAGGGCTTGCCGGGGGTGATCCTGTACTGGAACGGGTCGGACCCGCGGTTGAACACCTCGATGTACTGGGCGGGGCCGCTCTGGTAGGGGCTGAACTCCGGGAGGACGGCCTCGGACTCCGCGTGCGGCCACCATTCGTCGGAGCCGTCGATCGCCACGCCCATGTCGGCGCCGTCGGGGACGTCGATCCGCTTGAGCTTCGGGAAGATCTCGTCGGGCAGGGCCACGTTGTCGCGTTCGGGCTGCTGCCAGGGCGCGTTGGGTCCGTACCGCTCGACGTCGCCGTAGCCGATGTGCGGCTGGCTCTGGAAGCCGTCCCACTTCCCGCCGGCGAGTTCGGTGTTGTAGTGGTTCGACATCGCCTGGTCGTCGTCGAAACGGGCTTCGGCGAGGTCGGCGTAGTCGTTGGCGGCCGCCCGTCCCTGCTTCGCGTACAGGATGTTGGTGAATTCGGCGTCACGCAGTTCGTACAGGTTCGCGGTCGCCTTCACCTGGTAGTAGACGAGCTGGTAGTAGGCGTCCTGGTACTCCTCCGGCAGCCGTTCGCGTATCCATTCCGCCTCTGCCGCCAGCCGCTTCCACCGCGCCGTGACGGTGGCCATCTCCCCGTACTGGTTCAGGTAGAACGGCGTCTGCCGGTCGTCGTAGACGACCGCGCTGGAGTCGGTGGACAGGTCCTTGTCCGGGTCCACGGTGATGCGGCGGTTGAGCAGTTCCGGCTTGCGCAGCGCCTGCAGGTTCCCGTACTCGTCCAGGACGTCGGCGATCTCGTCCGCGTGCTCGGGGCCGAAGTTCTGCGCGGCGTACTGCCGCTCCCATTCCCTCAGGTTCTCCAGCTGCCACTTGCCGGGATTCCACGCGTAGTCGAGGAAGAACTGCAGCGGCAGCTCGTTGCTCTTCATGTCGCCGACGTTCGCCACCCACAGGTTGCGGATGCCGTACTGGTACGACTGGTGCAGCTGCTCCCACGTGTTGCCGAGCTGCGCGGTGTCGACCCACTTGTAGTTGCGGCCGCCGCCCACGTAGTCGAAGTGGTAGTAGAGCCCGTACCCGCCGGCCCGCTCCGGCAGGCTCCGGTCGGGCAGCTTGCGCATGTTGCCCCAGTTGTCGTCGGTGAAGACCACCGTGACGTCGTCGGGGACGCGCAGCCCGCGGTCCCAGTACCGCTGGACCTCCTTGTAGAGCGTCCAGACCTGCGGGGTGGCGGACGGGTCCTTGCCGGTGACCTCGCCGAGGATCTCGCGCTCCTTGGCGATGATGCCGCGCATCAGCTCGATGCCGTCGCCGTCCGGCAGGCTGACGTCGCCGTTCCCGCGCATGCCGATGGTCACGACGCCCTCGAAGTCCTCGTCGACCATCCGCTGGACGCCGTCCCTCCAGTACTTCTCGATGGCGTCGCCGTTGCGGCGGTAGCTCCACTCGCCCGTGCCCCCGTACGGGTCGTGGCCGGGTTCGACGATGTCGCCGTTCTCGTCCCGCTGCGCCGGGACGGCGTGCCGGTTCCACTCCTCGATGCCGCGCATCATCGGGGCCTCATGGGACGTCCCCATGACCACGCCGTACTCCTTCGCGGTCGCGTGGTTCAGCGGGTCGTCCTCGGCGAACGCCCGCCCCCAGACCGCCGGCCACAGGTAGTTGGCCTTCAGCCGGAGCATCGTCTCGAAGATCTTGGCGTAGAACTCGTGGTTGAAGCCGTTCGGATAACCGGGCGCCTTCCCGTTCCCGAAGAACTTCGGCGCCCACCGGTTCAGCGCGGGATTCTCGTCGTTGATGAAGAAGCCGCGGTATTTCACCGCGGGCGTGCCTTGCGTGTGCCGGCCCGGCTTGATGTACAGCGCGCGCCGGTGCTCGGACGGGACGTCGTCCCAGAAGTACCAGGGCGAGACGCCGATGTTCTTCGAGACGTCGTACGCGCCGTAGATCGTTCCGCGCTGGTCGCTGCCGGCGATCACGAACGCGCGGCGGACGCCCGGCAGCGGGTGGTCCACCACCTGCTCGAGCGTCGTCTCCCACTTGCCCGCGATGCCCGTGACGTCGAGCTTGCCGGACGAGACCAGGCGGTTGATCAGCGGGCTCCTGCCGATCGTGCCGACGATGACGACGTCCCGTCCGGACGGCGTCTCGTCCTGGGTGACCTCGGGTCTCACGCCGGTCACCCGCTCGACGTCGGACCGCAGGTCGCCGACGACGCGCACGACGCCGGGGAAGTCGGCGCCGCTGACCACCAGCGGCGCGGCCGTGCCGTGCGCGACGAGGGGGAAGTACCCGCGCCCGTCGTGGAACGAGATGTAGGACTCCGGATCGGCGTGCCCGTGCCCTCCGCGGCCTGCGGGTCCGGCGGCCCTCGCGGCGGAGGGCACGGCGGTGAAGGCGAGGACGGTCGGGACCAGGGCCAGCAGGACTTTCCACGTCCGCGGGGAACTGCCCATCGGCGGTCTCCTCAGAGGGGGGAGCTGTCTCGAAACTTTTCGATAACTTTTCGAGAGCAAACAGGAAAATAGTCCCAAGCGCCCCTAGCGTCAACCACTTTCACGGGCTTTCAAAGGTCAGCCCGGTCGCGGGAGTCGCACCGACCATGATCATCTCTTCGAAATCTTTCGATGAAGTGATCATCATGGCCGGCCGCGGGCGCCTGCCCCGCCGCGGCCCCGGGGCGCCGCTCCTCGCGCACCGCGC